>JANNYY010000482.1:0-17012 GCA_031410355.1 Chitinophagaceae bacterium
CCGGCTGGCACAATTACGGCAAGACAACTATTGGTGATGCCTGGAAGGTTGCAGACGGTGCCATTTACCTGGACACCACTAAAAAAGCTGGTTGGCAAACCGCACAGGGCGGTGATATTGTGAGCGCAGAAGAATATGAAAATTTTGATTTGAAACTGGAATGGAAAATAGCCCCCGGCGGAAACAGCGGCATTATTTTTTATGTGCATGAAGACACTACAAAATATCAATACGTTTGGCACACCGGGCCCGAAATGCAGGTGCTGGATAACGACCTGCATGCGGATGGTAAAATTCCAAAGCATCGTGCAGGCGATCTGTATGATCTTATTTCTTCCAGTACTGAACCCGTAAAAAAACCAGGAGAATGGAATGAAGCTGAAATAATTTCGAAAGACGGTAAACTGGATTTCATTTTAAACGGAACTAAGGTGGTAAGTACCATGCTATGGGATGATGCCTGGAAAAAATTAGTTGCCGGCAGTAAATTTAAACAATGGGCCGATTTTGGAACATATAAGAAAGGGCATATTGCTTTGCAGGATCATGGCAATGCGGTTTGGTATCGAAATATAAAAATTAAACGATTATAAAGATTATTTTATAAATTAAAAAAGCTGCACATTAACCCGTGCAGCTTTTTTAATTTTATCAATCTGACTATTTTGTTTTCTTAAGCAGTTTTTTTACCTGCTTATTACTTGTCGCAATGCTGCCATAAAAATCAGGTACATAATTATTTTCCTGTTCAACTATATAATGTTTTACACCGGCCAGTTTTGCGTTGTCGAAAATTGACTTAAAATCAAGAGAGCCATTGCCCACTTCTGTATTCTGTGTTTTATCATTTTTGTTCATATCCTTAACATGCCATAAATGAAACCTGCCGGGATGTGCATTAAATAAAGCAATAGGGTCGTATCCTGCCCGTACAACCCAATACAGGTCCATTTCCATCTTTACCAGGTTACTATCTGTATTTTTCAGTAAGATGTCATAACCATGTTCACCGCTAAAGTTGATAAACTCAAAATCATGGTTGTGATAAGCCAGTTGCAGGTTTGCGGCTTTGCATATTTCGCCAGCTTTATTCATCCGCCCGGCAAGTAGCTTATATTTATCTATTGAGTTTCTTTTTTCTTCACTTAAATACGGAATTATTACATAGCTGTTTCCTAATTGATTGGCCACATCGCATAAATTTTTTACGTCATCTCCATTTCCATTGTTGAATAAAAATTTTTCAGGCATATAATGTCCGCTGGGACTAACAAGATTATTTTGCTTCAACAACTCAGCTATTTCCTTAACTGTATGGCCAAAGAATTTATTTTCTGCCGATAGGCCAAACATTTCCAGTTCGCTGTAACCGGCTTTTGATATCTGGCTAAAAACTCCCGGTACGTCTTTGGCAATACTTTCACGAAGTGTATATAACTGAAGGCCGGTCTTTTGACTTTTTCCAAACGCCATTTCGGGCATTGCTAAAATGCCGGCAGATAATATTGCCGACTGTTTTAAAAAAGCTCCTCTTTTCATTTTTATAATTTTTATTAAAAACTAAAGTTATATAATTAAAACAGCCGTTCCAAAAATGGAACGGCTGCATAAAGATTATTTTTCCTGAAAATTATATTCTAAAGTGGGCGAAGGCTTTGTTAGCCTCTGCCATACGGTGTGTATCTTCCTTCTTCTTAAAAGAAGCTCCTTCACCTTTGCTTGCAGCAACAATTTCATTGGCTAATTTATCAGCCATGCTGCGGCCGTTTCGGTCACGGCTATATTTTATCATCCATTTAATGCTTAAAGAAACCTTCCTGTCGGTACGTACTTCGGCGGGAATCTGGAAAGTAGCACCACCAATGCGGCGACTGCGTACTTCAACACCCGGGGTAATGTTAGCCAGGGCTTTTTTCCAAACCTCATAACCACTCTCACCTGTTTGTTTTGCAACTTTATCCAAAGCATCGTAAAATATAATGTATGCACCACTTTTTTTGCCGGCCCACATCAGGTTGTTTACAAAACGTGTAACCAGTTTATCGTTAAATTTAGGATCAGGTGCTAAAGGTATTTTTTTCGGTTGTGTCTTCCTCATTGTTATTTATTTTGGTCTGACAGCTTGTCCCGATAATTTCGGGAGCCTCGTCTGACCATTATTTGAATTATTTTTTAGCTCTTTTTGTTCCGTACTTACTACGGCTTTGTTTACGGTCTTTAACACCTGCAGTATCCAAACTACCACGTACAATATGGTAACGTACACCTGGCAGATCTTTTACCCTTCCGCCACGTATCAATACAATAGAGTGCTCCTGTAAATTATGTCCTTCGCCGGGAATATAGGCAATAACCTCAATTTTATTGGTTAAACGTACTTTAGCAACTTTACGTAAAGCAGAATTTGGCTTTTTAGGCGTGGTTGTGTACACCCTGGTACAAACACCACGGCGCTGCGGACAACTGTCCAAAGCCCTTGATTTGCTTTTCGCTTTAATTACTTCTCTTCCTTTTCTTACTAATTGTTGTATTGTAGGCATTATGTACTTTTAATTTTCGGACGGCAAAGGTAGGGGAAAATTTTAGATATTAGATTTTAGATGTAAGATTTTTTCACAGTCTTAAAAAAAATCGGTTTTTAGGTTTAAAAGCATGACCAAAATCCCCTTTGGCAAGTACTAAAATAGATAAGGTCAGCCCAAATTTGAAATCGGCAATCTAAAATCCTAAATCCTGTGCATCCATCCATGGTTATCAGGCAACTGTCCATAGCGGATTGCGTTTAACTGAGCTTTCACCAAAGGCGCTGTTTTCCAGCTATCCACGTCAAATTCCATCACAAAGTCCTTGTAACGCAGTTCTTTTATCATGGAAATGGTTGCTGCAGTACCTGTTCCAAAAACTTCATATAAAATACCGGCTTTGTAGGCCGAAATAACGTCATCAATACTTAATGCTCTTTCTTCTACATTAAAACCCATCTCTCTTAGTAAAACCATAGTACTGTTCCTGGTAACACCCGCCAATATGGTTCCTTCCTTTAAATCGGGTGTAATGGCCGTATTGCCAATAATAAAAAAAACATTCATAGTTCCGCATTCCTGTACATACTTATGCTCAAAGGCATCTGTCCATAAAACCTGGTCGTAGCCTTTTCGCTTTGCCTGGGCTGTAGCAAACATGGCCCCGCCATAATTGCCGGCCGCTTTTGCATATCCCACGCCGCCAGGCACGGCCCTTACATAATGCTCTTCTACATAAATACGCATGGGTGCGTTGTAATAGGGGCCGGTTGGGCTAAGTATGATCATGAATTTATACTTTTCACTCGGCCTTACACCAATCATGTGATCAATGCTGAACATAAATGGACGAATGTATAAGGAATGATCTTCCTGCTGAGGTATCCAGTTTTTATCAAGTTCAATAAGCATGCGCATGCCATCCATAAAAATATCTTCCGGTATCTGTGGCATCTCCATTCTTTCGGCCGAAATATTAAAGCGTTTGTAATTATCTAAAGGGCGAAAAACAGATACTTCGCCATCAGCGTTTTTGTATGCTTTTATGCCCTCAAAAATAGATTGGCCATAATGTATGGCCGCAAGTGAAGGATCTAATAACAGAGGCTGATAAGGCTTTATTTCTGCGTTTTTCCACTCTCCGTCTTCATAATCCACTTCCAGCATGTGATCAGTAAAATATTTTCCAAACGGTATATTTTCAAGATTGATATCCTTTAATTTACTGGTTTCAGCTTTTGTAATATTAATATTTCCCGCTGCAATCATATTCATTAATTTTACTGCAAAGAAACGAAAAAAACAAGAGTTTATAAATTACCATTTAATGAGTTTAGATAATATTGAACTTACAGCAACCATTATTCAGAGCCTGTACAGTAAATCGTTGTACGATTTAAAAACAGACGAATCAGGTTTAGATGCCATACAAGCAGGCGGTATTGGTTATTTGGGCAGTAATCAAAAAAAAATTGCCTTACTGGTTAATGCAGCAGAAGCTATTTATTTACCTGATGATGAACTTAATTTTTTATTAGGCATATTAACAGCCTGCAGGTTAAGCATGGCTGATATTGCATTAGTAAATGTTTCGAAAAACGCGGGTTTGCTTTATACCGATATTACTGAACAGTTAAAAGCTGAAAAAATATTTTTATTTGGTTTAGATGCTCAGGCGCTGGAATTACCCTTACAGTTTCCGCATTACCAGGTTCAGCAGTTTAATAACCAGGTTTATTTATCTTCCGCATCATTAGCAGATTTACAAAAAGATAAAGCAGAGAAAATGAAATTGTGGAACTGCTTAAAAAAGATTTTTTCATTGTGATAAAAAAAGCAGAAATGGATACCCTCATCTTTGCAACCAATAATCAAAATAAGGTTGAAGAAGTAAGATCGGTACTGGGCAAGGCTTTTAATATCATTACATTAAAAGAGGCCGGTATTGATATTGATATTCCTGAACCACATGATACGCTGGAAGCCAATGCCAATGAAAAATCAAAAACCATTTTTGATATAACAAACAAAAATTGTTTTAGTGAAGATACCGGGCTGGAAGTAGAAGCATTGAATGGTGAGCCGGGTGTAAAAAGTGCCCGGTATGCCGGAGAAGGCAGAAGCTTTAATGATAATATTGAAAAGCTTTTAACCAATCTCAAATCTGAAGAAAATAAAACAGCCCGTTTCAGAACTGTGATTTCACTGATATTGGATGGTGAAGAATATTTTTTTGAAGGCATTTGCCCCGGCAAAATCATCAGCGAACGAAAAGGCAATAATGGATTTGGTTACGACCCTGTTTTTGTACCAACTGGCAGTGATAAAACTTTTGCAGAAATGGATATGGCAGAAAAAAACGAATTCAGTCATAGAAAAAAAGCAATGGAGAAACTGATAACTTTTTTGAATAAATAAATGGCCAGAATTAAAATAGAAATACCGGAGAAGATCATTGGAACATACATCATTCCCATCCGCATTGCCGACATTAATTATGGCAATCATGTAGGCAATGATGCATTTGTAAGTATAATACATGAGGCCAGGATGCAATGGCTGCAACAATATGGCTATACCGAATTACAAATTGAAGGTATCGGACTGATCATGAGTGACCTGGCTCTTGAATTTAAAAATGAATCTTTTTACGGCGATATAGTGGAAGTTAGACTTGGTGCCGCAGAAATCTCAAGGGTTGGTTTTGAACTGTATTACCAGCTTTTTGCAAAAAGGAATACTGAGACTATTTTATTAGCCAATGCAAAAACCGGCATGGTTTGTTTTGACTATGATACAAATAAAGTTGTCAGTATTCCTGAAAAATTAAAAACAATTCTTACAACCTAATAAATCAATCTTCATTCCAGATGCGCCAGTTTTCTTCCGCCTGAATGACCAGCATTTCATAACCATTTTGTATGGTTGCACCCTGCTTCTCTCCTTTTTGTAAGAATAAAGTTTTGGCTGGTTGATAAACCAGGTCATACAAATAATGTTCGGGAGTTAATAAGTTATAAGGAATATCGGGGCAGGTATCTTCATCAGGCGACATACCAAGCGGCGTAGCGTTAATAATGAGATTGTATTCGTGGATAATATTTTTTGTAATCTGATCGTATTGAATGAACCCCTCTTTTACATTTTTATATCTTGAAACAATAAAAAAATCAATCCTCAATTTTTTTAGTATGTACTGAACCGCTTTTGATGAACCCCCGGTTCCCAATACCAATGCTTTTTTATGATTGGGTTTTAAATTTTTTATAAAGGATTGCTCAAACCCAATGATGTCAGTATTATAAGCAGTTAGTTTTTCTTCTCTTATTTTAATACAATTGGTTGCACCAATTTGCTTTACTTCATCCGATAAATGATTAACATATTGAAGCACTTTTTCTTTATACGGAATAGTAACACTTAAACCTTTAAGCAAAGGATTATCTCTTAATAAAAAGGGGAATCCTTCAATTGCAGTTAAAGGAAATGAATGATAAGCAGCATCAGCTATACCTTCTCTCTCAATTTTTTGGGTAAAGTATTTTTTGGAAAAAGAGTGCGTTAATGGAAATCCAATAATGCCGTAAGTTTTCATTAAACTGTTTCTTTATTCAAGTATAGGTGAAAAGTATCGCCACGTAAACCAATACGCATTGCCTCTAAAGGGATTACTTCATTAGGTGCAATATTGCCCAGGTTTACATTACAGCCTATCAGTTCTAAAAAGTAAAGTTGTTGTGCTTTTTGCGGGGCTTCCCAAATAATTTTTTCCTCAGGAATCTGGGTTAAAATTTCCTGTACCAAACCTTCCCTAACTTCACCGGTTCCCCTGTATATGCCCACATTACCGGCTTCCCGGGCTTCTGCAATTACGTAAGTAGAACCTGCTTCCAGCTCCGCTCTCATTAATTCTATCCATTTGTAGGGGGGAATAATATGCGCTGCATCCTTACTGCCCACTTCACTTAAAACCACACCAATCTTAGCCAGTTTTTCAATATAACCGCATTTTTCAGCATGGGGTATTTCAATGGAGCCATCACTTACCTCCATATAACTAACACCAAACTCTTTGCATACACTGATATAATCATCAAATTGATTGCGTATCAAAAATGCTTCAAAGAGTGTCCCGCCAAAATATATCGGCATATCATACGAACGGTAAACCTCCAGTTTTTCCTTTAAATTAGGGGTAACGTACGAAGTACCAAAACCAAGTTTAACCACATCAACATGCGGATGGGTAGCGCTCATAAAGTTGCGGGCATCTTCTACACTCAGGCCCTTATCCATAACCATGGTAATGCCATGCTCACGGGGTTTTATGTTGCGTTCAGGTATTTGCGAAAGGTTAAAGTTCATCGTTGTTAATTTAAGTGAGCAAAGATAACCGATGCACTTCAAAAAATATTATTATCTAAATCATGATTGATGAAAACGAGAGGAATTATAAGGACTTGCGTTTTTTATAACGGGCAATTATGTCAACTACCTGCTGTACTTGCAGTATTGATGGATTGATTTCTATAAATTTTTTAACAAGCTTGGGGTTCCGGTTCATACCGGCCTCCAAATTCAATAGTGCTTCTTTTGATTTGCCCATAGCATACAAAACAGCGCTTTTGTAAAAAAGAAAAATTGGCTTACCATCGGTTTGCTCAAATGCAAATCCCGCATATTCCAATGCTTCTTCCAGCATTTCGGCTTTATACAGGCATTTTAATAATTCTAACCAACCATTAATATTTTTGGGTCTTACCCTTACTACATTTCCAAAATAAGTAATGGCATCATCCAGTTTATCCATTTCCATGTAACATTGCCCCATAGCCAGGTTGTACTCAGGTTGCATACGGTGAATACGCATAGCAATTTCCAGGTTTTTTATCGCACTGTCCCAAATACCTTCATTCATGTAAGTACAGGCTATTTTATAATTCAACTGGGTATCCTCATTGTTTAAATGGCTTGCTTTTCTGTAATTAAAACGGGCCTGCGCATAATTGCCCATTTTATCGTAACAATGGCCAATGGCTTCATAAATAACATCTTCGGGCCTCGCCAGTTCCAACACTTTTTCCAATACTTCTACCGCCTCTTTATACCTGCGCAGGCGTATATAAGCATCACCCATATTACGTAAGGCGAAATCGAACTTTTCATCAATAGCTATCGCATATTCATAAGCATCAATTGCTTTTTCATACAATTTTAAACCCTGGTAAGCGGCCGCCATGTTAAACCATGCCAGCTCGTTAAAGGGAAATTCGTCAATTATTTTTTGGTGTAACCGTATGCCTTCCTCATTGCGGCCTGTAAAATCGGTCCAAAAACAAATCTTGTATAATGCTTCTTCGTTATTTGGCTCCTGTTCCAGGATCATTTTAAGGCAGTCGAAAACCTTTTCAAAATTTTCATAATCATCATAAACATCTGCCAGTTCAAATAACAGGTCAAGTTTTTCTTCTCCTTCAAAATCATGAATAGCAGCCTCTAAAACAGCAGCAGCCTTTTGCTGCATATCTAAAGCCAGATAAGCGTCAGTCTTTAAAATATAGAGGTTGGTATCCTTACTGTCCAGCAATTCGGCCTGATCAAGAATAAATAAAGCCGCTTTATAATGCCTCAAAGCAATTAATATATCAGCCTTTTTTAATAGCAACATGGCTGAATAAGGATATTGCTCCGTACCATATTCAGCAGCTTCCAGGGCTTGATTTAACTGCTCTTTTTCGTCAAAATGATCAATAATTCGTTCAAATGAATCTTCTTCAATAAAGGAGTTGGTTTTGCCTGCTTTGAGGTTATCAAATTGCTGGAGTAATGCTTTTAATTCTTCTCTATCCTGTCGGTAAGGGTATTTACTCATTGGCTGTAGGTTATTGTAAATTAGGAAGTTTTGAAGAAATAATCAAGTTTTTACAATATTATTTAGGGAAAAACGTTAAAATATTTGTAAAAAGATTTTATGAGCGGTATAGTATTAACAAATATTTTTCGATATATTTGTTCTAAATAAAACTTAAACCAATAATGAAAACGGCCAAAATAATACTTGTGGTACTTATGCTTAGTGGCGTAGGCTTCAGTGCTTTGGCAGATAAAGGAATTGGTAAAAAAAGCAAATCAAAAGTAAATCTTAACATTAACACTGTAAATTCCTTAAGAAATTCTATTTCGCTTAATCTTAAAACAGGTTTAAAATACACCGGCAGTTTATTGGTAAACCAACAAATATCAGGTACTTCTTATCTCACAAACACATTACTTACCTATCAAAAAGGTAATACAGTTTATATAATTCCACATAAACAAATAATTGCTATACCTGAAATTAAACAGGGTTATACCGGAATGAAAATAATTATCAAAACTCACTAATATAAAAGCTTAATTTTTAAGCTTTTTTTTATTCCATTAATTTATCAGTTTCCTTTTTTCAAATTTTGATTCTCCTCGTATGTCATTACCCTGTAGCCCGAAGTAGGAAAATCAAACAAAGATACCTGCACAGGATCGTAATTTATTTTAGAAAGGTTGTATTTAAATTTGGTTTTACCTGATTCAATCTCATATTGAATAGCAAGTCCCGGCAAATTTCTGAATGTTGCATCATACTCTTTATTGGCCGGAACCAGGTCGGGTGTATAATAAACATCAAACGATTTTCCATCAGGCATTTTAGCTATTGCCCTGCGGGTATTGTATATACCAATAGTTTTAGACTCATTGGTAAGTTCAAATTGAATATCGTTGTATATTTTATTTTTTGATTTCCAGTTTTCTTTACTAAGAGTAATCATTAATTTCTGGCCACTAAATTCTTTTAATATTACAGCATTATCTGACTTTGAATTGAAGATCGTGGTTTCTTTGCCAAGGGCACTAACCATTTCTGTACGGCTGTTATTCCCTTTTAAATAAACAGTTGTTGATGCTCCTGCCAAAGCATCTCCTTTTGCAGGCTCATTGTTACCGGTTCGAATTACCATATCATAAACAATGGTAGCTTCCGACATATTACGTTGGGCATTTACAACATTATAACCAGACAGTAAAATAATAACCAGTATAAAACCTCTAAACATTTTCATTGTATTCATTCTTTTACTAAAGGTAATAAAACCCGTGCCAAGCTGCATATTTGCTTCAATAAAAAACCCGCAAACCAATTTATAGCCTGCAGGTTATGATTTCTTTAACAATACTTACTTTTTATTTCCTTTTTTCTTTTGTTCCTGCAGCTTCTTATTACTCTCCTGCATGGCCATCATACGCTCCTGAAACTTGCTTTGCTTTACAGGTTTTTTCCGGTTTTCATCAATTTGGGCAAGTATTTTTTCATGATTAATAATGTACTTCTGAATTACAATCTGCAGGATCAGTGTTATTGTATTTGATACCGTATAATACCATGTTAATGCGGCAGGCAAATTATTAAATACGCCTAACAATAAAACCGGGAAAATGTAAGGCATATATTTCATTACCGGGTTACTATTATCCTGCATGTTACTCATGCTGTAGATAGAAATAACTAAACTGGTAAGTGTTGCAGTAATCGTAAATAAACTTACGTGATCTCCATAAAAGGGAATGGAAAATGGTAAAGTTGCAATTGAATCATAAGCTGCAAGATCGGTAGCCCATAAAAAATTTTGTCCTCTTAGTGAAATATTTGATTGAAAAAAATAATACAAGGACATAAATATAGGTATCTGCAGCAATGCAGGCAAACAACCTCCCAGCGGACTTACACCTGCTGATTTCCAGAGTTTCATTTGATCCATACTAAAAGCCTGCTTATCGTCACCATGCTTTTCTTTTAACCGGTCAATTTCTGGTTTAAGCGCTTTCATTTTTGCTCCACTTAAATAACTTTTATATAAAATTGGAGAAGTAATGAGACGTATCAAAAGAGTAAGCAATAAAATGACGATACCCATGCTGGCAATATGCTTTCTTAAAAAATCAAAAACAGGTAATAAAAAATGACGGTTAATATATTTTACAAAAGCAAAAACACCACTGCCATAAGGCACAATGTTTTCCATTTTATTATTTGATGCAGATAAGATAGTATAATCACTTGGGCCATAATATAACTGAAGCGGCACTGTAGTTGTATTGCCCGCCAGTGCTATATTCAAATTGGCAGTTGTTTGGGCAATAATATGCAATGAATCTGCAGGTACTACCCATTTAACCAGAGCGCTTTGAAATTTATTTTTAGCCGATAAAGCCGATATAAAAAACTGTTGTTTTACAGCAATCCATTCAGTGCTTTTATCAAGCTTTGTATCATCCCCTGTACCTAAATGTGAAAAATCGTAATTACCATTTTCTAAATAAGCAATTTGGCTTTGTTGTCTTTCGTATTTAATATCTTTTTCAACCTGCTCTGTTTCAATTTGCCATAAAAAATTTATGGTATTTTGATTAACCAATTTATCAGCTCCGGTCATAGAAATATTAAAGTCAACCAGGTAACTTCCTGGCCTTATCGTGTACTGATGCACAATTTCCTTACCGGTTGAATCTTTTAAAACAAAAGAAATGCTTTGAGATTTGTCTGCATTTACCGTTTTTTTACTGCTAACAAAGGGAATGTCGGCTGTTTGAATAATTTGGTCATTTGCAGTTTTGATGGCATAAGATAATTTATTGAAATTGCCATTCTCCAAAACAATTTGGGTGCCGTCAAATTTTTTAAAATTCTTTAATTCAACTTTTTTAGGCTGGCCACCTTTATTGGTAAAAGTAATCTTCAACAAATCATTTTCCAGGGTATCTAACCGGGCTTCTTTAGCTGAATCAATTATAAAAACCGGGGGTAATTTTTGTTTGGCAGCTAAAATGGAGTCTGTTAAAATTGAATCTTTCTTTGCAGCAATAGGATCTGCTTTGGGTTTTGCTAAAGCAATGGAGTCTTCAACCCGCTTTTTTTCGGTGAGATACGCCTGGTTACTACGGCTATTGATTATAAACATGGCAATTAATAAAGCCCCTATCAATACAAAACCAATAACCGTATTTTTATCCATTCCCATTTTTTGCTTGTTTTAGGTGGGCAAAGGTAATTAAAGTTTTATGGCTATACCTTACCAATTAAAAAAAGCCTTCCCGGTTAAAGAAAGGCTCTGTTATTATGTTGTTGATATTATTTTTTTGCAGCGGCGGCAGGTGCAGCATCAGTTTTTGGTGCAGCAGTTTTGGTTGCAGCAGGTGCAGCAGCAGCTTTGGGCGCAGCAGATTCTTCCTGCTTCAATTGTCTTGTTAATGTAACAGAAGCTATGGGAATACGTGGAGAATTTAAAACTTCCATATTTTCGGCAATAACGTCCTGAACCCTGATGTTTTCGTTTAAATCCAGTTTCTCAATATTTACATCAATATGTTCTTTCAGATATTTTGGAAGTGTTTTTACCTTTACAGATTTCATTTTAAGTACGAGTTTTCCGCCGGCTTTAACACCTGCAGGAACACCAATAAAATTAAGCGGTAGAGTGGCGATTACTTTTTTGTTATCTACCAGCTCTAAAAAATCAACGTGCAGTAATAGATCTGATACTTTATGAAACTGCAGGTCTTTTAAAATACAACGGTAGTTGTTACCGTCAATGATCACGTTTGCCAGCATAAATTCTGAAGTGTACACGATGTCTTTAAAAGCAGTTGCCGGAGCCGAGAAGTTAATCTCTGTAGAACCACCATAAATTACACCTGGCACCATTTTCTGAGAGCGAAGTTGGCGGGTGGCTTTTTTTCCGCTGTCGGTCCTCAGTTGTCCTTCGATTGTAATTGATTTCATTTTATTATATTTTTTTTATGAGGCGCAAAGGTAGGCAATTAATGGATAATTATATAATGAAATAATGGATAATTGGCTTTCGGTGCAAAGCTTTTCAATTATCCATTATCAATTAATATATTATCAATTCAATTATTTCTTATTAGCCATCCTGCTTCTCATAAACAAACTGTTGATGCTTTTGTTTTCAAAGGCATTACGTATTGTAACAGCAAATAATTCATCAGTCGAAATCACCTTTATCTTACTGCATTCCCCCCTTAAAGGAATGGTATCGCATACTACCAATTCCTCTAAAACACTATTCTCTATGTTTTGATAAGCATTACCACTTAAAACTGGGTGTGTGCATAAAGCCCTTACACTGCGGGCCCCTTTTTCTTTCATTAAACCAGCGCTTTTAGCCAAAGTGCCGCCGGTATCACATATATCATCAATCAATACAACATCCCGGTCTGTTACATCACCTATAACAACCAAACTGGCTATTTCGTTAGCTCTTTTGCGATGCTTATCGCAAATCACCATTTCACATTCAAAATAAGTTGCAATTTCCCGAATACGGTTTGCACTACCTACATCCGGCGCTGCAAAAGTTAAATTAGCTAATTTTAAATTTTCGATATAAGGGATAAAAATGGCAGAGGATTCTAAATGATCCACCGGGATATCAAAATATCCCTGTATTTGCGGAGCGTGCAGATCCATAGTAATAACCCTGTCGGCACCAGCCGCAGTAAGCATATTGGCAACTAATTTTGATCCTATTGCCACCCTTGGCCTGTCTTTCCTGTCCTGCCTGGCTAATCCGTAGTAAGGTATCACCGCAATAACTTTATATGCCGATGCCCTTTTAGCTGCATCAATCATCAGCAGTAATTCCATCAAATTATCGGAAGGAGCATACGTGCTCTGTATTAAAAATACAAAACGCCCCCTGATACTTTCTTTAAACTCGACATAAATTTCGCCATCGCTAAAACGCTGAATATTTACTTTTCCCAATGGTTCTCCAAATTTTTTGGCAATTTTTTCGGCCAGGTATTGCGATCCGGTACCCGAAAAAATTTTTGCATTTGATTCCATATATATTTAAATTGAGATAAATGAGAGAATGTGTGCTGCGAAAGTATCATTTAGTTTAGATGATTTAATATACTTACAATGGAAAATGTCAACAAGCCTTCCACATCTATAAAAAATTGGGCAGTTGATGACCGGCCCCGGGAGAAATTATTTGCTAAAGGTGCCGCAAGCCTCAGCAATTCGGAACTGCTTGCCATTTTATTAAATAACGGCAGTAAAAATAAAAGCGCTGTTGAACTGGCCATGGAAATATTAAAACTTGGCCACGATAATTTAAATGAACTGGGAAAATTATCGCTTAATGATTTTAAACAGGTAAAAGGGATAGGTGAAGCCAAATCAATAATAATTGCCGCCGCACTTGAATTGGGCAGGAGAAGACATGCCTCTGCTGCCCTGGAAAAAACTGTTGTAAAATCGAGCAGGGATATTGCTGCTTATTTACAAGCCACGTTAAAAGATTATAGCTACGAAGTTTTTGCCGTTATTTTTTTAAACAGGGCTAACAAAATAAATCATTTTGAAATTATAAGTAAAGGTGGTATAACGGGCACTGTAGCCGACCCCAGGGTGATTTTAAAAAAAGCTTTGGAAGAAGATGCAACCTCTATAGTATTATGCCATAACCATCCATCCGGTAGTCTTAAACCAAGCCGGGCTGATGAAGAACTTACCAAAAAAATTAAAGAAGCTGCTGGTTATTTCGACATAAAAATTATAGACCATATTATTGTAAGTGAAGATGGGTTTTACAGTTTTGCTGATGATGGAATGTTATAGAAGAGTCGGGAGTATTAAGCCGGGAGTTAGGAGGTGGCGAGTTAGCAAGTTAATAACTTAAAAATATATTGCTATGGGATATTATAAAGATTTGTTGGCTTTTAAAAAGGGATATGAATTGGCAATGGAAATTTTTACCCTCTCTAAAAGATTCCCTAATGAAGAAAAATATTCTTTAACAGATCAAATAAGAAGATCATCAAGATCTGTTTGTACAAATCTGGTGGAAGCATATAGAAGGAAGCGATACCCTGACTACTTCATAAGCAAATTAAATGACTGTGAAACAGAGAATGCAGAAACACAGGTGTGGCTTGATTTTTCGCATGATTGCAAATACATTACACCGGAAGAATACAATCATCTGTCAGCAAAAAATGATGAAGTTGGAAAACTGCTTTGGTATATGATTAATAACCCCAATAAATACCGATAATCTCCCGACTCCAGACTCAGTACTCCCGACTCAGAACACTATGCCTGCGCTGTGGGTCCGCCAAAATTAAACGGTATTTCCACCGCTTCCATATCCTGTATGGTACCGTTGGCTGTTTCAAACTTTTTTATATTATCAACAAGGGCTTTCATAAAGCGCTTTGCATGAAAGGGTGTTAATATTATCCTGCTTTTTACCTTGCTCTTTGGTGTACCGGGCATTACATTTACAAAATCAATTACAAACTCAGCATGGCTATGTGTAATTATGGCCAGGTTGGCATATGCACCTTCTGAAACTTCTTCTGAAATTTCTATATTAATTTGATTGGGTTGTTCGGGCAGGTTATTCATTTTTTATATTTTTACAAAGATAAAAACAAAGAGCCCCAAATTGGAGCTCTTTGCAAAATTATATATATACCGCTTAAAAATTATCTTGGTCCGGTATAGGTAAGTTTAATTGTCCATTCTCTGCAAGTTGCATCAAAAACACCTGGCACAGTATAACTGTAACCATATTTTACATAAAACGTTTTTGAAGGGGCATCATATCTGCTGTTATAGCCTACTCCCATTGTATAAAATGTAACAGCACCAGCAGCAACATTCTGTACAGTAACAGCATTGGTAGCTGTGTTAACAGTATACTCGGGCTCCTGGGCACCAAAATAAGATAAAGCACCACCTAATACTGCAGGGTTTCCAAAATTACCGGCATCTGGCCAATACATTTTTACTTTATTACCCCCTGTAGTAATCATGTGAACTACAGTTGTACTGCATGTATATCCTGGGTTTGAACTAGGGTGAAAGTTACAGAAATCATCTTTATATATACCATCATAAGCATTTTTAGCACCAATTTCTCTGATAACTGATTTTTGAGTTGAAATCTTTCCATTGGCATCTGCAGATGTAATGGTAAATGCCAAAGCATACAATGCACTTGGATTCAACAGTGTTGCATTAGGTATAGTTACATATATTTCCTTGGCAAATTCACCAGGTTTAAATGTAAACGTATAAGTACCTCCCTGGCCCCCGGTTTTTACACCATCTGTTTGAAAAGTGTACCATGATGCTGGCAGTTGATTATAAAAAACCTTATCAGGATTAGTCCTGTTTGGGTTTGATGAAACGGTATCCTGGTTGAAAAACCTGATAGCAGAAGTATCATCTTTGATGGTTACTATCATAGTTTTATTCAATTCAGTTTCATTGGGTACATCGCGGCGTAATTCTACCAATAAAAGTGTTGATGGGGTAGGTACAAAGTCAATGGCACTTTTAATTATTGCAGGTGGCGTTCCTGCATTAAGAATCTTTACCAGTGTTTGCCCGGCATCTCCCATGGGAGTAGCTACATTAGCCTTTTTACAGGCCATAAATATCAAAGAAACCACGGCTATAACAGCAATGTTCTTTGTGAGGTTTAAGTATTTCATGTTGTGTGTTTTTTTGATTTGCAAAAGTAAAAGAATAACCTATCCCAGGTAAATGGGATAGGTTAAAATTATATTAAAGGTCCCACCAAACGTGTGTATCCTGTTTGTCTCCACCTATACTTATAGCCGCGGCTTTTGTATTGGCATTGTTAAGACCATAATCTGTATCGCCATAAACATAGCGGGTTACAAATGGACCGGTTTTAAACCTCGTAGTTTTTAAATTTGGCACTCCGGTTCTCCTTTGCTCAGCCCAACCTTCATTACCATTCGGAAATCCTGCAATCCAGCGCTGTAATGCAATACGTGTCAATTTGGTTGGCGTTGCTGCATCCTGTAATCCAGTAGTAGCATTGAAGTTATCATAAGGAGCCGTACCTGCACCAATACTGCCTGGTACACCAACACCTGTATTATAATTAGCAGGCCCGGTTAAATATCCAGCAGGCAGTGCTACAGTCCATTGTGCAAATGAAGCCGTAATTCCTGCATTGTAATCAATTTCTGCGCCAGCAGTACCCCCTGCAATCCAGGCTCTTTCTTTACCTTCGGCTTGTGCCAATAATACGGTAGAAGCGCCAATAACCACTACGGGTGAATTAGCCGCACGTAAATCTGCACGTAAAACCCTTGACTGGCCATTCCCAACACTATTGCCATAAGCAATAGCCAAATCCCTGGTTAATCCCGTAGGAAACATTATGTTGTTTGTACCAAAAGCGGTTGAGCGGGTATCACCCAAACCACCTAATACATCTCCCATTGTTTTGCTTGAAGCATAGTCATCCCTGGCTTCATAAGTGGCAAACCATGGATTTTTATAAGCTCCGCCCGGATAAGCTAATGTAAAATTATCAGCATTATCTGTAATATGCGGACCGGCAGCAGCATCAGCAAATTCAATAGCTGCTTTTCCACCGGCTGCAG
>JANNYY010000483.1:0-11952 GCA_031410355.1 Chitinophagaceae bacterium
GGCAAACCTGGTGGTTCAGGATGTTGGGGGGCATTTTTGCTTTACTCCTTATCTATTGGTTTATAAAACGAAGAGATCGCTTTAAAGAAAAGGAAAATAAAGCTGCGTTGCAAATGAGTGAATTAAAACTAACTGCATTACAAAGCCAGATGAACCCGCATTTTATTTTCAATTCATTAAACAGTATTCAAAATTATATACTGCAGCAAAAGCCGGTTGATGCCGCAAGGTATTTAAGCAAGTTTAGTAAATTAATGAGAAGGATATTAGACCAGAGTTTTAATACGCTTACATCACTTAATGAAATTGTGGAAACACTGCGTATGTATATGGAACTGGAAGCATTCCGGTTCAGTAATGAGTTTAGCTGGGAAATAAATGTAGATGATGCAGACAGCATCAATGATGTAAAATTACCAGCGTTGCTTTTGCAACCTTATGTTGAAAATGCCATTATTCACGGGTTGATGCCTAAAGAAGGAGAAAAACATTTGATGATCCACCTTTATAAAAAAGACAATATGCTGCATTGCGTAGTGGATGACAATGGAGTGGGCAGGGGAAATAAACTTACAAACACAGACGGACACATAAGCCGGGGCCAAAAATTAACTGACGATATGCTTGCTACAATGAAGCAATTATTACATACCGAAGCACAAATAATGATCACTGATAAAAAAGATAAACAAAATTTAGCGGCGGGTACAAAAGTGGATTTAATAATACCTTTAAATGTGGTTTAGGAATTGAGGGCAGAAGTTTAGAACATAGCCCTAAACTTCTAAACCCGAAACCCAAAACCTCAAAACTCTAAACCCCTAACCATGACTTGTATTATTACCGATGATGAACAAAACAGCCGGGAAACCCTGCGGCACCTGCTGGCAGCCATTGCACCCGATGTAATTGTTTTGGCAGAAGCAAAAAATACGGAGCAGGCAAAAAATTTTATAGAAAAATTGAGACCCGGGCTGTTGTTTTTAGATATCAATATGCCCGGACAAACAGGGATTGAATTTTTGGAAGAGCATGGCCCGGTGAATTGCCCGGTAATATTTACTACGGCCTATAATGAATATGCAGTAAAAGCATTTCGCCTTAACGCCATAGATTTTTTATTAAAGCCCATAGACCCTGATGAACTTGAAGCGGCTATTGACAAAGTAAAAAAACACCCGTTGATTTTAGATAAGCAACAGATTAATGGAGCAAAAAATATCATCAGCAACAGCGATGATAAAAAATTGCAAAAGCTAACATTACCAACAGCCGAAGGCATACATTTTATTGATATGAAAGATATTATCTGGCTTGAGAGCATGGGCGCTTATACAAAATTTCACATAGAAGCACAAAAGCCGGTCATTGTTTCAAAAGGGTTAAAGGAATATGAAGATATGCTCGCCGGGTTTTCTTTTTTAAGGATTCACCAGAGCAATATTATTAATTTGCAACACATAAAAAAATATGTAAAGGGCGATGGCGGACAAGTTTGGATGAGCGATGGTGCTGAAATAGAAGTAAGCCGCAGAAAGAAAGATGAAGTGCTGGAAGCGCTAAAAAAAATTGCAATAAAATAATTACAGGTTTAGGAGTTTAGGGTTTAGAAGAAGCTAAACCCTAAACCCTAAACTTTTTCACATCTTTATCCTGATGAACAGGTTTACGCCTTCGGGTTCTTTATCTACTGATATTTGCCCACGGTTTACGCCACATTCCATTGCCAGTTGTATAAGATCTTCTGTACTGCGGTGATACAATTTCCAGTCCAGCAATTCCATATAATTGATATCCGGATTTGTACTGCAGAAATTACCTACTATCAATTCTCCACCTGGTTTTACGTTGCCGAGAAAACGGGTGAGCAGCCTTTTAAATATATCATCATTAAAATAATCGAATAAGCCTGCACTCCAAACCAGGTCATACTTTTTAGCTGTGGAAAAGCGAAGAATGTTTTTGTTTAAAAAGTTAACTTTTGAACTGTATTCGCCCATCAATCCCGTAGCATATTTAATAGCGTTTTCATCAAGGTCTATACAGTCAACAATAAGATCAGCAAAGGGATGAGATGCAAAAAACTCATAGATGTCCCGTGCCGGGCCGCTTGCCAGGTTAAGCATTTCAAAAGGCGCAGCGCTGGTATGGTATGCCATTTTCTTGGTCAGTGTCTCAATAATATAATCTTTACGGTTACGAACTGCTTTAACCGCCTTAAATTCATGCAGGTATTCATCCCATTTTGCCAGGCGTTCATCGGGCGATTTATGGTAAGTATAAAATTTCTCGATGATCTGGTAATCACCTGCATAGCCATGTGGTTTTTCCAGTACATGGCCTTGAAGGGTTTGGCAGGTCATGGCATTGCCATACGCTGCTTTCAACTGGATTTTTTCGGCTTCACCAATTTCATTATTCTTAAAGCAGTTACCGATACTTTTGGCAACCTCGTTATACTCGGTCCAGTCGGCCGTTGTAGCAGATGGTTGATCAACAAAGCCTTTTATCCAGGCAATTTTTTTTTGAAGATGAACATTATTTGATTTCATAAAATGTGTTAGAGTGTGTAATTGTTTTTGTTTGTAATGCAAACATACTACCACACCAAGCCCTTATTTATGCAGCTTTATAATTAACAGCCAGATGAATTAAAGCGGCAACTTTTAATTTAAATCCGGCTGCTACAGTTAAAAATGGACTTTGATTAATGATAACTGATTAAAGAAAACGGACTGGAAGTTGGTAATGATGAGTTGAGAGAATATATAAAATGAGATGATGCTTTTTTGACACTAGGCCTGGGGAAGATTGGATGAAAGTTACATTGTGAGTGCATGATAAAAGATGAAAATCAGGTGGGCAGCAACTATAGCCGTTTAATACCAATAAGTTATTTAACCAGATCGAACGGCAGCCAAAAGCAAAAGAGAAAAGCGGTAAGTCTTTAATAATTAACTGCCATGCAGCAGCATCATGAGCATTAATTTGTAAATTTGTAAATCAGGTAAAAAGAGAATGTAAACGTTCTCTTTTTTTATAGTTTAAATTTTTCAGATTTTATGAGAGAGATAATCAGAAGTGCCGAAAACAATAACACACAGTATGCCGCCATTAATTGGGAAAGCGGTGATTTGTTTAATTATACTCTTTTTTATTTTGAAAGTGCAGATTATGAAAATGACCCATTGCTTTTTCATGAAAATGTTGAATGGCTATATAAAAAATGGTTATTGGGCGAAGAAGTGCATTTTACAATACCGGTAAAGCATTATCAATGGAATTGTAAGGAAAATTTAGTGCCGGTTGTTATGTTGCAAAAAGAAAAAAATGAATACCTGGCTAAAAAAACTCAAAAGAAAATTCAGCAACATTTTGATACAATTCAGTCGGGTAAATATGCCGGCATGATCACTGTATTGCAGGAAAGAATACATAATAACAGTACCCGGGATGAATTACAACAAATAGCCGCAGATGCAAAAGCTATTGATGAGCAATTAAAAAAAGCTGTAGCTGCTACCAGGAATATTTCTTTGCAGGATGGTTTTGAACCCGATAGTATTGGCAGGGAGGATTACCTGGCTTTAAAAGACCTGTTGGCTAAATTATTCGACAGGCTTAAACAGGTGAGGGAGGATGCTTATTTTACGAATTATAATATTTTAGGTGCCAGGGTTGAGGCGGCTTATGCTCAAAGTAAAAGCAGCGAAAATTTTAACGATACCCGTAAAGAAATAATTACGCTGCAAAAAGAATTATTTGAAGCCAATTTAAACCGCTGGCAAAAAGATGAGTTGATTGCACGTATCCGTAAAGCTTTTGATAATATTAATGCAAGGCACGATGAATGGCGTACCAGTCAAACCTTTATAAAAACTGAACAGGCAGATGCCCTGCAGTTGAAGTATGATGAAACTATACCCAATGCATTGGCTTTAAATTTCAGCGATGGGTTTGCCATGCTCAAAAATTTACAGGATATTACCAATATTACTAATCTTAGTAAAGAAAGCCGCAATACCTTTTACGAAAAACTGGATGATGCTTTTAAAACTATAAAAGCAAAAGCTGATGAAGAGAATGAAGCCAATTATCACCTGGCAGAAAAAACTGTAGAAGCGGCTATAGCCGGCAGTAATTCAAGTGAGTTGTTTAAAGATGCCAGGGCAATTTTAACGGATGCACAAGGCGATTTGCGAGAAATACGACTTAGTAAAAAGCATAAGGATAGTTTGTTTGATAAACTGCGTACGGCTTTTGATGAATTAAATAAAAAGCAGGATGAATATTTTACGCAACGCAAAAGAGAAAATAATGAACACCTGCAAAATTTGTTGCAAATACTAAAAAGAGCACTGGTACGTAAAGAAGAGGGTATGGAACGCCTTTACCAGGCCAGGCAAAATATTGAAGCTAAAACCGGCATGTTTAAAAACACAAAAAACTCTACCAACGAATTGCTTAACCAGTTTTTAGAACGCCTGACGGATATCAATACAAAAATTGAAACAGCAGAAAAAGATATGATCCAGTTAAAGAAAAAGGTGGAAAAAATTGAAAAAGAGCTGGGAGAAAAATAAGTTTTAAAAAGAGGCTTAAGAATCAACTTTATTAAAGTTTTATCTCCTCGTCACTATCATCAAAAAAATGAAATTCAGTTAAATGATAATTAGAGTTTGCCTTTAATTTAATACGCTGCTTATATTTGCGGCGCCATTTACTGAGTTTTGAGAATAGAAATCCTTTGGTAAGATAAGCATGTAAAATTGGATGTAACTCTATCGTTAAACCTGTATGCTTTTGCATGATGAGGTAACTGAGGTTCTTTTCTATTTCGTCTTCTAAAATAAGTGTTGATGAAATTTTTCCGGTGCCGTTGCAACTGGGGCAAACTTCGCTGGTATTGATATTCATTTCCGGCTTCATGCGCTGCCGGGTAATTTGCATTAAACCAAATTTGCTGATGGCAAGTACGGCATGTTTAGCTCTATCCGGCCGCATAAAGCCATCCATAGCATCCGCAAGTTTCTTTTTGTTCTCCATCAACTTCATATCAATGAAATCAACCACAATAATGCCGCCCAAATCTCTCAGGCGCATTTGCCGGGCAATCTCATCCGCCGCTTCCAGGTTGGTTTCCAGGGCATTTTGCTCCTGGTTATTGCTTACACTTTTATAACCGCTGTTTACATCAATTACATGTAAGGCTTCCGTGTGTTCTATAATTAAATAGGCGCCGCTGGGCAGGTTTACGGTTTTGCCAAAAGCAGCTTTTACCTGCTTGGTAATTCCAAAACTGTCAAATATGGGAGAGCCGTTGTTATAATAGGAAACGATATCAGCCTTATTAGGTGCTATACGCTGTATATAAGTTTTTGCATCGCTGAAAATGTTTTTATCATTAACAACTATCTTATTAAAATCTTCATTTAAAAGATCACGCAGGATGCTGGTTGTTTTACCCTGCTCACTTAAAATTTTTGTTGGTGGAGTTGCTCCTTTTAAATTAGATTGTATGGTTTTCCAGGTTGTTACCAGCCCCAACAGATCTTCATGCAATTCTGCAGTATGTTTACCTTCTGCAGCAGTTCTTACAATTACGCCGAGGTTTTTTGGCTTAATAGCCTCAATGATCTTATGTAATCTTTTTCTTTCGTCAGATGAATGAATTTTACGGGAGATGGCAATGATATCATTAAAAGGAGTTACCACCACAAAACGGCCGGGTAACGACAGTTCGCAACTTAGCCTTGGCCCTTTGGCAGCAATGGGTTCTTTTAATATCTGCACCAAAACATTGGGCTTACCATTCAGTACTTCCGAAATTTTACCGGTCTTAATGATCTCCGGTTCTACTTTAAATTTTGCAAAATCAAACCCGTTTTCAGATTTATCGTTAATAGATTCGGTAGTGAATTTAAGAATAGAACGAACGTAAGGGCTTAAATCGGTATAGTGCAGGAAAGCATCCTTTTCAAAGCCAACATCAATAAATGCGGCATTAAGGCCAGGAATAAGTTTTTTAACTTTTCCAAGGTACAGGTCACCCACACCAAAGCTTGCATCAGCTTTTTCGCTATGCAGCTCCACGAGTTTTTTATCCTCTAACAGGGCTATTTCAACCCCTTGTGGAGCCGAATTAATAATAAGTTCCTTGGTCAAGCGTAATTTTTTGGTAAGACCAGCACATCGTTAAAAGTAAAACATTAACGCACGCATCACCAACCAGCCATTGATTGTGACGAATACAGATACATGTGTGTCCCGCTGGAGAAGCGGGACACCGGTAAGAAAAAGATTACTTCTTCTTATGACGGTTCTTTCTTAAACGTTTTTTACGCTTGTGTGTTGCAATTTTATGACGTTTTCTCTTTTTACCACAAGGCATAACTAGTCTTTTTTGTGTTTAAAATAATTTTTTAAAATATATAAATCGAATGTTAGTTCGACACGTTACCGTAACAATTTGATCCGCTCATCTACTTCCTGGCTGTAATGCGGATCATTCATCAGCCTTTTACTTATCAAATACCACTTTATTGCTTCTTTTTTGTCGCCTTTGGCTGCATAAGTATCAGCTAAAAAAGCAATGGCTTCCAGGTTGTCAGGTTGTGCAGTTACTACCTTTTGTAAACGCTCAACAGCTTTATCGTATTGTCCCGAAACATATCCCCCAACACCCAGCATCATTTGCGCTTTCATGTTATTTGAATCTTTTCGAACAACGCTTAACAACTGCTGAATACCTTTCATTGTTTCCTGCGGTCCGCCGGTACGGCCCTTTCCAAATACATAACAACTTCCCAGCCCTATCTTTAAATCATCATTATTTGGGTAAAGTTCAACCGCTTTTTCAAATAAAGCTATAGCCTGTTCTGTTTTCCAGTTTAATTTTGCCTCATCTTCTTCGCCCCTCAGGTTTTGTAAAATTAATTGGGCAGCAAAGGTGAGGTTTTTTTCCGACTTATCCAATTTAGCTGCCTCCGATAAATAATAAACATAAGGCTCAAAAGATTTGGCGCTGTCTTTCCAAAAATTTGCCAGTTGGGTATTTGCTGTAATCAATTGACTGTTAACATCACCACGTGTTACGCTATTTTCTAATTTACCAAGATCAACAACCTGGGAGGCTGATAAATGTTTCTTCTCTTCCTCAATAAATTTCTGAATATCAAACACTTTTACCGTTGTTACGGCAGGAGTTTCGGTTTTGCTCTTAGGAGCAACGGTGGTTCCAAATATAAAAAGTAAAATAACTAAAGCAAGACCGGTAAGGGTGAATATTAATTGTTTCTTCAGCATTAATAAAACCTGCTGTTATTTGCAGGATGGCAAAGGTACGTTAGTCTTCGTTGTCATCCTCTTTTTCAATACTCTCCTTAATATTTTTAGACGATTTTATTTCAAGCATAAATTCCTTTGCCGGTTTAAAAGCGGGAATGTAGTGTTCGGGAATTTCAACAGCAATATTTTTCTTAATATTACGACCAATCTTAGCCGCTCTTTTTTTGGTAATAAAACTACCAAATCCACGTATATAAATATTTTCACCTGTTGCTAAAGAGTTTTTAACAGATTTAAACATGGTTTCCAATGTAACCAATACATCTACTTTAGGAATGCCTGTTTTGTCAGAAATTTGATTAATGAGGTCTGCTTTTCTCATAAAAAAATTATTTTTAAATTGTAATATTAGAAAAATACAACAAAAAATCCGAATTTCCCAAATAAGTTGATGATTATCAGCTACTTTGTACAAAATCAAAATTTCTGTCTGTTTATTTTATCTATTATAAAGCATTGATAATTAAATATATATTAATAAGCAGATAGTAAAAAATTACCTCAACTGTTATCTTGTAAAATGAACAGCAATAAAACATATTTTGTAAAAAGCTTGTTGCTTTGGAATAGTAAACAAAACAAAAGGCTTATGCCCTGGAAAGGCGAAAAAGACCCTTATAAAATATGGCTGAGTGAAATTATTTTACAGCAAACCAGGGTTGAGCAGGGTTGGAATTATTATAACCGCTTTATAAAAACATTTCCAACTATTGAAAAACTGGCACGTGCGCCTGAAGAAAAAATCTTTAAACTTTGGGAAGGCCTTGGATATTATACCCGCTGTAAAAACCTGATTGAAACTGCAAAATTTATTACAAAAGAAAAGCACGGTAAATTTCCGGATACTTATAATGAGATTTTATTGTTAAAAGGAATTGGGCCATATACTGCTGCAGCCATTGCTTCCTTTGCTTTTAATTTACCTTATGCAGTTGTAGATGGTAATGTTTTTAGGGTATTAGCCCGTTTTTTTGGAATCGAAACCGCAATTGACAGCTCCACAGGAAAAAAGGTATTTACAACTCTGGCAGAAGAGTTATTGAATAAAAAACTACCCGGCATTTATAACCAGGCAATAATGGATTTTGGAGCAGTTATCTGTAAACCTAAAAATCCTTTATGTGGCGTTTGCCCTTTAAATACCAAATGCATTGCCTTATTACAAAACAAAATTAATTTACTGCCTGTAAAATTGGGTAAACTGATAAAAAAGTACAGGTGGTTTTATTATTTAATTGTTGATTACAAAGGCAAAATTTATGTAAGAAAAAGGGGGCCGAAAGATATTTGGGAAAACCTGTATGAATTTATTTTACTGGAAGCTGAAAAATTATTAAACCTGGATGAAATAAAACAAAACGCTTTATTTAAAGCTTTAGGGGCTAAAAATACCATTGAGATAATACAGGTTTCAAAAATTTACAGGCAACAGCTTACGCACCAGACCATTTATGGCAGCTTTATACAGGCAAAAGTTAAGCATGCAATCCCATCAAAAAATTATAAGGCTGTAACATATAAGGGATTAGCCAAACTGCCGTTTCCTAAATTCATTACCGCTTATTTAGCAGAAAATGAGCTACAGGCATTTGAAAGATAAAAATGTATCTTTAAATTTGTTGTAAGGCAATATAAGCCAACAATACAAAGAATTAAATTGAATTTTATGAGAGGCGTAAACAGGGTAATGCTTATTGGTAACCTGGGGAAAGATCCGGATATGCAGTTTTTAGAAGGGAATATTGGAGTGGCGAAATTTTCATTAGCTACCACAGAAACATACAAAGACAGGAGCGGCAAACTGATTTCCCAAACAGAATGGCATACGGTGGTACTTTGGCGCGGACTTGCTGAACTGGCTCAAAAATATCTGCATAAAGGAAGTTTGGTTTATATAGAAGGGCGTTTAAAGACACGGAGTTGGGAAGACAAGGATGGTAATAAAAAATTTGCTACCGAAGTGGTGGGGGATAACCTGATCATGCTGGATAAAAAAATTGAGGGTAGCCAGGGTACACATGGGCTGGAGGGCTTTGAAGCGCAGGATAATGATGCGGATTTACCAACTGCTGAAGATGGTTCTGAACGTCTGCCGTTTTAATTATTTTATAATTTTTTTTATGCAGCATTAAAACTGTTCTGTTATTTAAAATAATAAGAACAATATTTTTTACCTAAACTCATTGTTTTGGATTACCATTCGGCTCACAGAATTTTTACCTTTCATCTTTTGGCAATAACACCTGCCGCTACAACTGTACTTATATTTTTAGTCGTTATTCTTTTCATGTTATCCTTTTTACTGGCCGGGTCCGAAATTGCTTTTTTCTCTCTTACTTTCAAGGATATTAAAATGCTGCGTACAAAAAAACAGCCTGCTTACAGGCGTATTGTTAGTTTGCTAGATCAGCCAAAAACTTTGCTGGCTTCTATGCTCATCGGCAACAGTTTTGTAAACATCGGCATCATTCTAATTTCAAATATCATAATTGAAGACTGGATCAATGGTTATCATCTTAGTTTCTGGCCCATCTTTCTTATTAAAGTTGGATCAGTTACATTTTTATTGTTGCTGTTTGGAGAAGTGTTGCCCAAGGTTTGGGCCACACATCACAAAATATGGTTTGCGGCTACGGCTTCACTGATCGTTGAAATTTTCAGCAGTATTTTTCATAGTTTCAGCAAACGGATGGTACGTTACAGCGATAAAGTAGAAAAGAAATTTTCTTCCGAAAATTCTTCCACCCTTGACCGCAGCCACCTGGATTACGCCATTGACCTTTTGCCCGAACATGAAGCCAGCACCGAAGAAAAGTCTATTTTAAAAGGTATCAGAAAATTTGGCGATACTACCGTTAAACAGGTAATGCTTACCAGGCTTGATGTTAGCGGCATTGATGTGAATTCCAGTTTTGCAGATGCTATAAAAAAGGTAGAGGAACTCCATTATTCGAGGCTGCCGGTTTATAAAAATAATTTAGATGAAGTGGTAGGCATGTTGCACACCAAAGATATTTTACCATACCTGAATGAGCCTGCAGATTTTGACTGGCACACTTTGTTGCGCCAGCCCTATTTTGTACACGAACAAAAATTAATTGAAGACCTGCTGCAGGAATTCCGCAACCGCCGGATGCATTTTGCCGTGGTGGTGGATGAGTTTGGCGGAACATCGGGCATTGTTACTTTAGAAGATGTGATGGAAGAAATAATCGGCGATATAAACGATGAATTTGATGATGAAGAAAGCAACAATAAAAAAATTGATGATCATAATTATATTTTTGAAGGCCGTACAATGATCAATGATGTATGTAAGGTAATTGGTATGCCCGTTGATACATTTGATACGCTCCGTGGTGAAAGTGATTCTTTAGCTGGCCTGGTGCTGGAAATTGCAGGCGAGTTTCCTCAGGTTAATGAAGAAGTGATTATTAGTAACTTTATTTTTATTCCGCTTGAAATAAATAAGAACAGGATTGATAAAATAAAGCTTACTATTAAAATGCCGGATCCTGCATAGCCGCATTAAAAATTACATGAAAAAAAATAAACAGACTGGATATTTTATTGTGTTTCGCAAATTGCTTATTGCTTATTGCTTATTGCCTGTTGCCTGTTGCCTGTTCCTTTTGGCCTGTAATTCAACCTACACTTCAAAAAAAGCCGGATATTTTAAAATTGATTTTCCACAAAGAGCATATAAAGTTTTTCAAAAAGAGGGCTTTCCATATACTTTTGAATATCCTGCCTATGCACAGGTAATAAAAGACACAACTTATTTTAACAGTGATGAACAAAATCCATATTGGGTTAATATAGATTTTCCACAATTCCGCGGCCGGATTTTTTTAAGTTATAAAGCAATTGGCGGCAAATCAACATACAAAGTAAAACAGGCTGATGGTACCTATAAAGATTCGCTGGGCATTAATGTTTTTGATTATATGGTGAACGATGCTTTTAAACTTACCAGTAAAAATGAATCCGTTGCCTCTTCCATAAAAGATAGCCTGTTTCATACTAAAAATGGAATAACCGGGGTCTTCTTCCGTGTTGGTGGTAATGCCGCAACTGCCAAACAGTTCTTTATGAGCGATACTGCCAAAAACTTTTTCAGGGGCGCTTTGTATTTTGATGTAACGCCCAATGCCGATTCCTTAAAACCTGTGCAGGATTTTTTACAAAAAGATATTGACCATCTTATCAATACTTTTAAATGGAAAAAACGGTCTGACGTCCCGTCTGACCGTTGAGTCATGCCGGTCAGACGGGACGTCAGACCCGGTCAAACATTCCATTTTCACTACCTCCTAAATTGTTAACTTTGCGCCCATGATTGCAATAGACAATATCCTGGTTAGTGATGCGGTGATTACGGAACAATTTGTTTGCGACCTCAGCAAATGCAAAGGCGCCTGCTGTGTGGATGGCGATGCCGGTGCCCCGCTTGAAAAAGACGAGCTGAAAAAAATAAATGAAGTATATGATTCGGTATTGCCTTACCTGAATGCAGAAAGTAAAAAAGAATTGGAGCGCCAGGGCAGGTACGTGTATGACAAAGAATACGGCTGGGTAACACCTACTATTGAAAGCAAAGTTTGT
>JANNYY010000484.1:0-13061 GCA_031410355.1 Chitinophagaceae bacterium
GAAAAAACTCCTGAGGCATATACCTTTTTTAAAAGCGGTGTTTTTACACAGCATTTCTGCTTTCGGCGGTCCGCAGGGGCATACAGGCATGGTTTTAAAAACATTTGTTGACAGGCGCAGAGACCTTACAAAAGAAGAGCTGATGGAGTATATTTCTTTTTGTCAGCTTTTGCCAGGTGCCTCATCAACTCAAACACTAACACTTATTGGTTATAAGCGGGGAGGAATAAAGCTGGCTGTTCTAACATTAATTATCTGGATATTGCCTGCCTGTATTCTAATGGGAGGCTTATCATTTGTTGTGGGAGATATTGAAACCAGCAACGTAAAAACAACCCTGTTTCAGTTTATTCAACCCATGGCCATAGGCTTTTTGGCTTATGCTGCATTTAAGGCTTACCAGTTAAGTATAAAAAATACCATCACCCAGGTAATAATGCTGGTGGCATTGGTAAGTACTTTTTTACTTTTTAAAACGCCATGGGTTATACCGGTATTAATTATTTGTGGGGGTATTGCTACAAATTTAAGCGACAGGCGTATTCCGGAGAAAGAAGTAATAAAACCCAAACAGATCCGCTGGACCAATATCTGGCTCTTTGTTTTAATTTTTGCAGTAGCAGGGTTTTTAAGTGAAACTGCCCGCAAACAAAACTGGGAAAATAAAAAGCCTTACAACCTTTTTGAAAACTTTTATCGTTTTGGTTCTTTTGTTTTTGGCGGTGGCGATGTGCTGATCCCGTTAATGCTTGATCAATATGTGGTAAGGCCAACATCAGAAATGGCTTTGAGGAAAAATCCTGATATTATAAAAGTAGAGAGAGAAGAGTTACTTACAGGAGCCGGGATGGTTAGAGCAATACCGGGCCCCGTATTTTCTATTGCATCTTTTATGGGAGGCATTGCTTTAAAGAACGAAGGTCCGCGGGTTCAATTACTCGGCTGTATAATTGGATCAATAGCTATATTTCTGCCAAGTGCTTTGTTAGTACTTTTCTTTTTCCCGGTATGGCAAAATTTGAAAAAATTTGTTGTTGTCTTCCGCTCACTTGAAGGCATCAATGCCGCCGTGGTAGGCATTATGCTTGCCGCTACTTTTTATTTACTCAAAGATGTTTCTATTATTTCTTTCAATACAATAAGTTTTATTAACATGGCTGTAATTGTTGGTACTTTCCTCGTCTTGCTTTATTCCAGGATACCGCCGCCACTCATTGTTTTATTTTGCTTGTTGACAGGACTCATTTTTTAATCAGGTGCGATAGTAACCACCAATTTCAATTTCATCTTTCACCACATCAGGCACTAAAAAACGGATAGATTTCCTGTTTTTAATTAACTCACGAATATGTGTAGACGATATTTCCAATAGCGGCGCATTCAGTATCTGCACCGTTGCTCCATGGGTGTCAGTTATTTCAAAGCCCGGCCTTTTATAAATATATATCTGGTGGCTTTTTACAATTACCTCATAATTTTTCCATTTGTTCAGGTTTTGAAATCCATCACTGCCCATTAATATAGAAAACTCATGTTCGGGAAATTTTTCTTTTAAATAAGCCAGGCTGTCAATTGTGTAGGAAGGTTTGGGTAAATTAAATTCAATACTGCTGGCCCTTAAATTATTTTCTCCATCAATAGCCGATTTAATTAAGTGCAGGCGATGATACTCATTAAGTAAAGATGCTGATTGTTTAAAAGGATTTTGAGGAGATACAATAAACCAAACCTGGTTAAGGTCACTTTCGTTAACGGCATGGTTTGCAATGATCAGGTGCCCGGTATGAACAGGATTAAAGGAACCGAAATAAAGTCCAATTTTCATTTTGCAGGAGAGGTAAATTATTAATTGCTATTAATCTTTTCTTCAACCCAAATATTTTCAGCTTCATTAAGCCGCAGGCTTAAGCGGTAGCCTGCAACTGTAATTGATATCGGATCTCCCAAAGGCGCTATCTGATCAACCTTTACTGTTTCGCCAGGAATACAACCCATTTCCATCAGCTTTAAAAAGATATCGTCATTTTCAAATGCTGTTATAATTGCTGTTTTGCCAACCGCCAATTCTGATAGTCTTTTCTTCATTTAAACCTTTTCTATGCGTTTATAATCATTACAAAAGTATCAAATCAATATTGTTATCTAATTTCGATATTAGAAATAAAGCCATGCAAAAAATTCATTTTTATTCGCTTGATAGAAAACCTATTTTAAAAAACAGGAGAAAGCTAAAGCTTTATATAGAAAGCATATTTGCTAAAGAAAAGAGAAAGCTTGGTAAGCTCTCTTATATATTTTGTTCCGATGATCACTTACTTGGTATTAATAATGAGTTTTTAAAACATGATTTTTATACTGATGTAATAACCTTTGATCTAAGTGTCAAAAGGAATGAAATTGAAGGAGAGGTTTATTTAAGCATGGACCGGATTAAGGATAACGCAAAAAAAGCTGCTGTTTCTTTTACAGAAGAGCTTCACCGTGTAATTTTTCATGGGGCTTTGCATTTATGTGGTTATAAGGACAAAAGCAAAGCACAACAAAAGCAAATGAGATTAGAAGAAAACAAATACATAGAACAGTATTTTAAGTAAAGGTCCGTTTCACGGCGAACAGTTCCCCCATGGAACTGTTCGCCGTGAAACGTTATATTTGCTAAAAAAATAGATGCCTAACCCTCATTTGATAGAAACATCGGAATCGCTACTTAAGAAAAGAGAAAAACGAAAGTGGCAAATTGCTTTGCGGCGTTATATACTGGAAAAAGCCCAAAGCGGAAATTATGCAAGGTATTTTGGCCTTGATATTGATTTTTTCAGAGAATGGATAGCTATTCAGTTTAAAGGTGATTTGTCTTGGGAGAATTTTGCAGAAAAATGGCAGTTTGACCATATTGTACCCGTTGCTTATTTTGATTTTACCAATGAAGAAGACCTGCTTTTGTGCTGGAATTTTATAAATATACGGGTAGAAAGGATTGAGCATAATAAAGCAAGAGGAAACAGAATAGATGTTATGTGTGTAAGAACATACTTTGAAGATCTATATGACCGGACAAAGTATCCGTTTTGCTTAAGAATGCTTCAAAAGATAAAGATAATTGAGGCAAATAATATAGAAAGCAATAAAGAGTTGGAAACTTTCATTATAAAGAATCAATTATATTTTGAACAGATTGCTTTGTTTGATCAGGCTGATTTTCAGCGTCTGAATCAAGGCGCCTCTATCAGCACTGTCCTTGCAGAAAAGGAAATAGTTAGAAAATTTGGAGGCTGATTAAACTACCTTTGCTGCCGATGTTTCAAAATTATGATATAATTGTTGTAGGCGCAGGCCATGCCGGCTGCGAAGCCGCCGCAGCCGCTGCAAATCTAGGGAGTAAGGTTTTGCTGGTAACTATGAATTTGCAAACCATAGCCCAAATGAGCTGCAATCCCGCCATGGGTGGCATAGCAAAAGGCCAGATCGTGAGGGAAATAGATGCTATGGGAGGTTATAGTGGTATAGTGACCGATAAAAGTATGATCCAGTTCAGGATGTTGAACAGGTCAAAAGGCCCAGCCATGTGGAGCCCGAGAGTACAGAGCGACAGGATGCTATTTGCCGCTACCTGGAGAGAAATGCTTGAAAACACACCAAATGTTGATTTTTACCAGGATACCGTACAAGGTTTATTAGTTCAGGATGGGAAAGTTACGGGTGTTACCACTGGTCTGGGGCATCAAATAAAGGCGAAAGCCGTGGTTTTAACCAACGGCACTTTTTTAAACGGGGTGATACATATTGGTGAGAAAAATTTTGGTGGGGGAAGAATGGCTGAAAAAGCTTCAACAGGCATAACCGAGCAATTAGTTTCTCTGGGATTTGAAACCGACAGGTTAAAAACCGGAACTCCTCCAAGAATTGATGGCCGGAGCCTTGATTACTCCAAAATGGAAGAGCAAAAGGGAGATGATGAAATTGTGGGATTTAGCTACCTGGATATTGATAAGATAAATCCCCAACAACAAAAAAGTTGCTGGATTACTTATACCAATGAAAAAGTACACGAACTTTTAAAAACCGGTTTTGAACAAAGCCCCATGTACCAGGGGCGCATTCAGGGAACCGGGCCAAGGTATTGCCCGAGCATAGAAGATAAAATAAGCAGGTTTGCTCAAAGGGACAGACATCAGTTATTTGTAGAGCCCGAAGGATTCAATACAATAGAAATATATGTTAATGGGTTTTCAACCTCTTTGCCTGAAGCTGTTCAATATCAAGCACTTAGACTGGTTCCGGGATTTGAAAACAGTAAAATGTTCAGACCGGGTTATGCAATTGAGTATGATTTTTTTCCGCCTACGCAGCTAAAATTCAGCTTAGAAACCAAATTGATTAATAACCTGTTTTTTGCAGGGCAAATAAACGGTACAACGGGTTATGAGGAAGCTGCATGCCAAGGGTTGATGGCCGGCATTAATGCTCACCAGAAAACCAGGGAACTGGAACCGGCTATTTTAAAAAGGAGCGAAGCTTATATTGGTGTGTTGATTGATGATTTGATAAACAAAGGAACCGACGAGCCTTACCGCATGTTTACCAGCAGGGCGGAGTTCAGGACTTTATTGAGGCAGGATAATGCAGATCTTCGCTTAACAGAAAAAAGCTACCGCCTTGGCCTGGCATCACAGGAACGAATGGATAAAGTAAAAGCTAAAAGAGAAAATGTTGAAAAAGTAAAAACAATACTATCTTCCATGAGTCTTGACCCGGAAGAATCCGGCAGCTTCCTTAAAAGCGTACAATCAGCAACGCTATTGAGTAAACAGAAAGCTGCACAAGTTTTACTCAGGCCCATGATCGGGCTTAAAGAAATGATAAAGTATATTCCAAAAGTAAAAGAAGCGCTTGAGGGCTATGATAATGAAACACTGGAGCAGGCAGAAATACAGATAAAGTACGATACTTATATTGAAAAGGAAAAAGAGTTGGTTTCTAAGATGAGCCAGTTAGAAGATTTGATTATTCCGGATAATTTTAATTACGAAAAATTAGTTTCGCTGAGTAACGAAGCACGTCAGAAATTTACAAAAATAAAACCCAGAACGCTGGGGCAAGCTTCCCGAATTTCGGGCGTTAATCCCAGTGATGTACAGATATTGATGGTTTTTATGGGCAGATAATAAATAATTTATTATGAGTTTAAATTTTAAACCTGAAACACCAAAGGAATTAGTTTTTGAGGATATTGCCGAATACCTGCACCTGCAAAATTTAAAAATAAGTAAGCAGGATAATACCCGGCCCTGGGGTGGTTTTTTTGTATTAGAAGAAAATGAATCAGAAAAATTCATCAACCTTTATTTTCCGGATCTTACCAAAGAAGAATTAAATATATCGGGAAAACTGAGCCCTAAAATTTTAGTGGTCGCACCCCAAAAAAGATTGAGCTGGCAATACCACCATCGCAGGTCCGAAATATGGAAACTGATTGGCGGAACTGCCGCTGTTGCAACCAGCGAAACCGATGAAGAAAAAGAAACCACGCACTTAAATATCGGCAACATCATTCAGCTTGTGCAGGGTAAGCGGCATAGACTTATTGGTTTGGAAAACTGGGGAATTGTTGCAGAAATCTGGCAGCATACCGATGCTGAAAATCCAAGTGATGAAGATGATATTGTAAGAGTACAGGATGATTTTGGAAGATAGGTTAGCCACGGAGTTTAAAGAAAATATCCCCCAGATTTTCCAAACTACTCAGAAAAATTATTTTAAATCTGCGCCATCAGCGAAATCTGCGGGTAAACCTCATTTCAATCCCAGCTTTCTTAATCTCGATCTTATTGCCCCGGCATTTCTGCCAAAATGTTTTATAATTTCCGAATCGGAACTATTGTTGTTAAACATCTGTGTAAGCTTTTCATCCTGCTCCGGAGTCCACGGTTTATAGGCTTCGCCATGTTTTGTTCTTATTAGTTCTACCGAATAAGCTTTGCCTTTTGTGCCTGTATATTTTGAAGATGTATATGTTGTTTTGTTTTGATCACTAACCACCGGGTATGTTTCTTTTTTCTCTTCTTTTTTAATTATATTAATTTGAGCTAGTTTAGGAAATCCGGCAGGTAATAATTCTTCGGGAATATGCAGCGTGTTTTTTGTACGGGTAACAGCCACATACAATAAATTTATTTCTTCGTTTAGTTTGTTTAATTTTCTTTCATCCTTTTCAAAATCATGAGCCAGCCGCTCTGCTTTAGTTTCGGTAATAAAATCGTTAACCAAATGCACGGCATCGTACTCCATGCCCTTGCAGCGATGAACAGTAGAAAAAACGATCTCTGCTTTTTCCTTCTCATCATTTTCAACATGCCTGGCTTTTATATCTTTGATGATGTCGTAAATATCATTGCCATATTTTTTTACAATTTCAAGCATCATGCTTAACTGGGCATCTTCGGTTTTTTCAATATACTCTTCCAGGTCTTTTACAGAACCCATAGATTTTATCAAAGTATCTTTTATAAGATGCTGTTTATTGTTATAGAGGTTTAAAACATCGTACAGGGAAGCGCCTTCATCTGCATACGTGTAAGAATTAATATTTCCTTCAAAATAAATCTGCTTAATATTTTTCTTCTCTGTTACATACTCAATGGCCTTTAGCAGTAAACCCAAATTGGTGCGGCCTATAACCGCTTTGGTTTTAGTTTCTTTGCTGTTGCCCAGTCCTTTTATGGTTACGGGCTGGGTTTCTGCAATTGCATTTTTCCAGAACAAAACTTTTGTAGCCAGGCTGGCTATGCTGCTGCCAAACCTGAAACTGTGGCTTAAATTAAAATTGGTTAGCCCGGTTTTTTCCAATGAATTTACGGCAAAACGCCAGCTATATATTTGCTGGTGTGTATCGCCAACAATTACTTTAGTGGCAGTTTGTTTTAAAAAAATATCCAGCATGGCTGCAGATGCATCCTGTCCTTCATCAAACAAAATATAATCAAAAGGCAAAACAGGATTTTGCAGTTGAAATTTTTTCAGGTAAAAATCATGGGTGATCTCAATTTCGCCCTTATCCATTTTTGCCAGCAATTGGCGGGTTTGGGTTTGTATAAAATGGTAAAAAGTTTTTACAAAGGTCTTTGCTTTGGCATCGCTGATGGTTTGCAGGTAATTTACATCCTGCACTTTTAATTTATCACTATTGCAAAAAAGAGCTATAAATTTATTAATGTGATTGGCAATTACAAACTCATGATGTTTTTCGCCATTGCCCTGCAGGCCAAGCAGTTCTGCCAATTCGTATGTTTTGTATCCCTGCGCACGTACTTTATATTGATGCCTGAAAACAATATTTTTATATGCCAGGGAATGAGCTGTTTCAACAGTTACATTGTGTAAACCTTTTTCTGTAAACTTTTTTATAGCTTCCAGCTTTACTGATTTATTAAAAGCCAGGTATAAAATTTTAGCATGTTTCGGCCTCGCTTTGGCATATTCAATAATGGTTGTTGTTTTGCCGGAGCCGGCAACAGCATTTATTTTTATATCTCCTGTGGAATTTATGATGGCCTCCTGTTCTGCTGTCAGTTTCATTTTTCTGCTTTTACATTACCCGCAGCCAGCACCATTCTTATTTCTCCATAACTGATATCTGCAGGTAAATTTTCAATAAGTATTTTGTGGCTCAGGGTACCATGTATTGCGGCCGCATTTAAAATTAATTGTTGCTTTTTAGCAGACACCAAATCATTGATCTCAATTTCGCCATCAGCAATAAAAGGCACTAAATGGCCTTCAATTGTACCCATGGTCAAATTTCTCTCCGCAGCAATTTCAGCAATAGTTTTTCCTTCTTTGTAAAGATTGAAAGAAATAGTTTTGGTATCGGTTTTTGCAATGGCATTTTTTTCTTTTGCTGCTTTTTCTTTTGTAGCTTTTGAAGGCAGTGCTGCCATATTTGTTTCCAGATTATTTCTTTCGCAGTAACTCTCTACAGCTTCCAATATTTCATCTCCATATTTTTCTGCTTTGGCTTTTCCAAATCCGCTTATCTGCATCAGGTCTTTTTTTGTAAGTGGCAGGTAGGTGGCAATTTCCTGTAAAGTTGCCTGGTTGGCAACCATGTAAATGGGCTGATCGTTTTCTTTGCAAATTATATTGCGCCAGCGTTTTAATGTATCATACAATTCAGCATTTGTAAAATCCGTTTGTGGTTCTGCAGTTTCGCTGGCGTAACAGGTAATATTAAAACGAGGCTGGATATATTTTAATTTATGCTGTAAAAAACCGGTTACAGAAAAGGGTTGTTTACAATACTGCAAATAAAAATTACAATTGTATAATGCCAGCGCCAATTCGTTTAGCCTTTCATTAATTGGCGTTGCTGCTTCCTTATGCTCTGTACTTAAAGGTTGCGATTTTAATTCTCTAATATAAATGTCCAGCTTAGGAACAAAATGATTGGCTGCATCCGAAATCCTTTTTTGCAATAAGGCGTTATTTTCTATAACAGCTTCTTCTTTCATTAATTGGGCGATCTGGCCAATAAATTTTAGTCCCACTGCTTTATCCGCAGCAACATGTTGTTTAAAGTTTTCAATCCAATCAACTGCCCCGGTATTTAATTTTTCTGCATGCTGATGTATTTGAAATAAAACCAAATCAATAGCAGCGCTCATCTCCCCAAAAGAAAAAATTTCTTCAAGTAACTGCTGTGTAAATAACTGCCTGGCGCCTGCAAAACGATCGGCTAAGGAGCCTTTATAAGAAAGAGACAGCTGCCCTTTAATTACATTTTCGTTACTGTGTATTGCTGTTGGAGGAATTTTGCTTAATAATACAATTCCGCTTAAACTGGTGCAGCGGCTTAATGCCACGTAAACCTGCCCGCTGCTGAAAGCTGCTGCGGCATCAATCATTACCTTTTCAAAAGTAAGGCCCTGGCTTTTATGTATGGTAATGGCCCAGGCAAGGCGTAAAGGATACTGTGTAAAAGTACCAAGTGTTTCCTGCTCTAATTTTCCATCTGCACGGTTAAGGGTATAGCGGCTGTTATCCCAGGTTTCCATGCCAACAGTAATTTCATCTCCATCGCAATCCACAATTATTTTTTCTTTTGCCAGCAATTTTACCACACCTATTTTACCGTTGTAATACCTCTTTTGAATAACATCATTCTTTAAAAACATTACCTGGGCACCTTCTTTTAAATTCAGTTCAAATTCTACCGGGTACATATTTTCAGGAAATTCATCTTCAACAATTGCCTGGTATTTAAAACTGGCAGCATTAAGTTTATATAATTGCTGCTGGTTAATCTGGTCGGCCTGGTTGTTGTGAGAGGTGAGGGTAATATATTTTTCATCTGATGATGGACGGAAATTTGGATCGAACCTTAAATGCAGGTCTTCAAAATCATCTGCATCCATCTGATTATTGCGCACTTTGTTCAGCAGCCTTACAAAGCTTTCTTCCTTCTGCCGGTAAATTTTATCCAGCTCAATCAGTAAAGGCGATTGTTCTTTTATTGCCACACTATCAAAAAAGAATGGCGAAGTGTAATATTCGCTCAAAATTTTCCATTCATGGTTTTGTGCTACAGGCGGTAGCTGGTGCAGATCACCAATGCACAATAACTGTACCCCTCCAAAAGGTAAATGATAATTCCTCCTGGCATGTTTTAAAATTGTATCAATGGCATCCATCACATCGCAGCGCACCATGCTTATTTCATCAATTACCAACAACTCCATTTTACGCAATAGCTGTTGCCGCTGTTTGTTGTACCTGATCTTTGCCAGCAACTCTTCTTTATTATTTTTTGTAGGCAAAAAAGGATGAAAGGGCAATTGAAACAAACTGTGTAAAGTAACGCCACCTGCATTAATTGCAGCTACACCGGTGGGCGCAGCCACCACAATGTTTTTTGTAGAATTGTCTTTCAGATATTTTAAAAAAGTTGTTTTGCCGGTGCCTGCTTTACCGGTAAGAAAAATATTTTCAGATGTTTCGGTTACAAAGCGGTATGCTAAGTCGAATATTTCGTTGCGTTCTATATTATTAGCCACGGTATTATTTTTTAATTAGAAGGAATTAAGCCTTCGGCTTAAGTTTTTTTGCCACGGATTGCACAGATTTGCACGGATGAAAAACAAAAGTAGCCTACAATACCAACCTTTTGTATTCCAGGCTTGATTTTCCGAAATTAATTATTAAGCCTATTGAACAACCAGATACTTTCATATAATTTAAGGTTTGTGCAATAAAATCATTTGATATTCCATCTTTGGAAGCTTTTACTTCAACCACAACAGTTTCCATCACAAAGAAATCGGCATAAAACTTATGTGGTAAAATTATTCCTTTGTAATTAATATCAAACTCTTTTTCTCTTGAAAAATTGATTTCATTTTCTGCAAATTCAATTTGGATGGCATCTTTATAAACGATTTCTAAAAAGCCATGTCCTAAAAAGCTGTGAACTCTCATACAAGCTCCAATAATATTATAGCTTATATCTTCATGAATAAGTACTGGCATAAAATGCTTTCTAAAATTTAGTAAAGGCGGTGTAAAAAATTAAGCCACAGATTACAAGAATTAACACTGTTTTTTTTGTATTTAATCTGTGTAAATCCGTGTAATCCGTGGCAAAAAGACTAAGCCGTAGGCTTATCTCCACCAAACATTAGGATCTCATTTACCTGTACTTCTGTGGAGTACCTTTTGATACCATCCTTATCGGTATAACTGTGGTTGATGAGCTTGCCTTCTATGGCAACTTCTTTACCCTTAGTTAAATACTTCTCTGCAATATCCGCAACCTTACCCCAGGCAACTAAATTGTGCCAGGTAGTTTCGGTTACTTTTTCGCCATTGGCGTTGCGGTAGCTTTCATTAGTAGCCACGCTAAAACGGGCTAATTTTTTACCGCTTTCGGTTGTTTTTACTTCTGGTGCGTTGCCCAGGTTACCAATTAATTGCACTTTGTTTTTTAATGCGTACATGTTTTTTCGTTTTGTGCCGTGCGTAATCCTGAGCATGTCGAAGGAAAAGCCGTGCGATGATTTAATTTATTTCAACCAACCGGTGGTGTTTGTTTCCGGTTGACAATGCAAAGATGCGGCGGCCAAAAAGCGTTACCCGGAGATTATCCTTTTACTTACCTTTATAAGCGTATGTAAACGGTTGTTACGGAAAACTAGTACTTTTCATTTTCATTAAAACAAGCCCTGCACTATGTTACAGCAAAAAGAAACCAAAATCTGTATGCTTTGCGAAAAGCCGTTAAAAGGCAGGAGCGATAAAAAATTTTGTGACGATTATTGCCGGGCAGCTTATAATAATGACCTTAAGAGCGCCGCTAATAATTATATACGCAACGTTAATAATGCACTGGGAAAAAATCGCCGCATACTGGAAAGCCTGCTTTCCGAAGGGGAACAAATGGCAAAAGCAAACCGGGATAAATTACTTCAGCTAGGGTTTCAGTTTAAATACATAACACATACTTATACTAATCAGAAAGGCAACATTTATCATTTTTGTTATGAGTACGGTTATTTACCGCTTGAGAATAACTGGTTTTTGATTGTAAAGAGGAAAGAAGAATAATTAAATAGCGTAAAAAAAATTCATTAAGATATAATACACATTTACCAGCTTAAAAGAATTAGCTTATTTCACTATAGAATATATTGATTTTTTTCTTTTAGGATTATCTCAACTACAATTACATTCAATCTTTACAAGAAAACCACATGAACAAAAAATCTCTCTGTAATAATTTGTAATTTAAAATATGTTGCCTGTATTTCTCCAAACAAAAAGCTTTTGTATATTTAGTTGTGTGTAACATAATTGCAGCGGCTTAAATTTTAAAAAGATGAAAAATTTAATCATTCTCATTTTTTGCTTAACTTCTTTACATATCAATGCACAAGAAGTTAAGCCTGTATTTGACGGCCATAAATGGGAAGCGCCATACGCCCTTTCAATACCAAAAGGCTGGACAATTGAACGGTTTCTCATTCCCATCAGTTTTGCTCCGCAAATTTCGTATAAAGGGGTTGAAGATATCCGCTTTACCCCTGGCTGGGGAAATGTAAAAACGGACGAATACTGGACATATACTTTTTTGTGGTACCTGGATGGCTCACCAAAAACAAATACAAAAATAATTGCGGCCAATTTAAAAGCGTATTATACCGGGTTAATTGAAGTTAACCGCAAAAGCCATAAAGTACCTGTGGAAAAAATATTACCGGTTATCACATCATTCAAACAAACCGGGGCAGACAAAGGAGACCTGAAAACTTTTACCGGAACAATTGAAATGCTGGATTATATGCAACAGAAACCAATAACGCTTAATTGCATAGTACACCTGCGATCTTGTTTGGAAGAAAATAAGACCATTTTATTTTATGAATTATCTCCAAAACCGCTAACGCATAACATTTGGTTGAGCCTTAACCAGCTATGGTTAGATTTTAAATGCAAAAAGGATTGATATTTTGCTTGCAGGCATTAATTTTTTTTTGTTTCTTTAAATACGCATTGTTTAAAAAATTAAATCATACTATGGCAAAGTATAAAGCAAAGACCACAGAAAATACAGAGAGTGTACTGGACTTTATTAAAAAAGTACCCGATGAGCAAAGGCAAAAAGATGCTCTGTCAATTATTGACATCATGCAAAAACAATCGGGGTTTGCGCCAAAAATGTGGGGGCCGGCCATTATAGGTTTTGGCAGTTACCATTATAAATACGAAAGCGGCCACGAAGGAGATGCCCCCTTAATTGGTTTTTCGCCAAGGAAATCAGAATTTGCGCTTTACTTATCATCGCGTTTTGATGACAGGGAAGAATTGCTGCAGCAGTTTGGAAAACATAAAACAGCTAAAGCCTGCATATACATAAAAAAGATGGAAGACAAACATGTTGATATCCTGAAAAAGATGGTCAAAAATTCTCTTGCATATTATAAAACAAAGTATAAATAACCATAACAAAGGCGCAAATGAAAAATTTATTTGATGAAGATGCACATACAGAAATTATCAACCGCATCAATTCC
>JANNYY010000485.1:0-5719 GCA_031410355.1 Chitinophagaceae bacterium
ACTGCAGAATCTATTTTTGTATTTTTTCCCAAACCAAAAACTATTTTATAGTCCACAGAAGATTGAAAACCCCTGCTGGGAAATAATTCACGTGTTAAAATTTCTGACTGGGTGAATAATTGCAGTTTGCTACCAACCGCAAACGGGTTTTTACCTTTACCATTTAGTGTAAAACTGATAAAATTATTTTGGTTAGTTTCCCTCGATTTATTTTTGTAAATAAACGCAGGTTGGTTCTGGTTGCAAACCACCAGGTCAAGGTCTCCATCATTATCCAGATCGGCATAAGCAGCGCCATTGGAAAAAGTTGGTTTAGCTAATCCCCATTGCTCACCAACATCAGAGAAGTGTAAATCCTTATCGTTCCTGTAAACTTTATTGGGTAAAGGCGTTCTTGGTATGTTCTGCAAAATTTTATCAACTGATTTTTTTTCTCCTGATAAAACCATTTGCTGATTTACTTCATTGGCAAAAAAATCGGTAAAGTCAAGATTGGTAACATCCCTGTTTACGCCATTGCAAACATACAGGTCGTTCCATCCGTCATTATCCATATCAAATATTAAAGCGCCCCAGCTCCAGTCGGTAGCTGCTACCCCACTGTACCTGGCTACATCAATAAATTTTCCGTTTTTATTATTCAGTTGCAAACAATTTTTAGTGTATTGGTAATAAAAACCCGATTTTAATTTATCGGTAAAGAGGCTGATGTTATCGAATGAACCCGTGGTTTTTAACCGGTAATCATTTAACGGAAGCATATCGGTTGTAAACAGATCGGGGTAACCATCGTTATTAATATCACCCACATCGGCACCCATAGAAGAAAAACTGGTGTGCTGAAACCAGCTTTCCATTTCATCTTTAAAAGTTCCGTTCTTTTGGTTGATGTATAAATAATCACGTTCGTAGGAGTCGTTTGATACAAAAACATCAGGCCATCCATCCCCATTAATATCGGATACAGAAACACCCAGGCCAAAGCTGATAAGGCCACCATGAATACCTGCAATGGTTGTAACTTCGGTAAAATGCCCGTTGTTGTTTTTATATAAATGATCACCACCGCCTTTTAAAAAATCTGCAATCTTCCATAAACTATCCGGCGTGTCCCTTTTATTGGCATAATTTAATTGATTGATCGGTATCGGACTGTTGTTGATCATAAAACAATCAAGATCTCCATCGCCATCGTAATCAAAAAATGAAACCTGGGTACTGTAAGCTGAAATATCAAGGCCAAATTGAGATGCCTTTTCGGTAAACGTACTGTTGTGGTTATTAATATAGAGTTTATTTTTTCGGCTTCCTGTTCCCATGTGCCCGGAGGAGCATACATATATATCCAGCCATCCATCTGCATTCACATCTGCAAAAACAACACCGGTATTCCACTTGTCGTCTTTAATAATGCCTGCTTTATCTGATATGTCTTCGAAATTAAAATTGCCTTTGTTGAGGTATAATTTATTTGCACCGGTGTTTGATGTAAAAAAAATATCCGGCAGGCTGTCGTTATTAATATCGCCAATAGCTACACCGTTTCCATTATAAAAATTCCGAAACAAAAAGCCATTTTCCAGGCTATCATCTTCCACCACATTATTAAAATTAATGCCGGTATTTTCCATTAATTGAAATAAGCGGTTTCCGTTATCTTTCTTATTGGTACAGGAAAAAGTAAGGCTACAGATACAAAAAGAAAATAAAAGAAAGTTAAATGGTTTATAATACATGCTATAATTATCAGTGCCTGAATGTAGCAAAAAAAAGAAGAGGCGTCCAATATTTTTGGAGCGCCCCTGCTTCGCTAATGAGAAATCTATAACTAGAAAAACTAACTGCCTTAATAAATTTTAATAGCCTGGGTTTTGGCTTAAGTTTGGATTACCCGCAACCTGGCCATTTGGTATTGGAAAGTACAGGTACTTAGGATCGCTGGCCGCTTTTTCCTGCCATGGCAATAAGTATTTTCCAAAACGAATTAGATCCTGCTTTCTCCAGCTTTCCAGGTACATTTCCCTGCCTCTTTCGTCTAATAGCTGATCAAGACTTACAGTTGCTAACGCACTTGCATTTCTTGATGGATGCGTTCTTAAAGCGTTTACTATTGCAAGCGCTGTAGTTCCATATCCGCCTGCATTGATAGCACCTGTACCACCTCTCAGGATGGCCTCTGCTTTCATCAGCAATACATCGCCCAACCTGAAATAAACATAATCATTATTAACATTTCCGTTATCATCATACTGAAAGTCAATAGGATATTTGTAGGCCCTGATTCCGGTAACTTCCAGGTTTGTGCCTCTTTCAATAAGTTTTACGGCATCGGTAAAGGCTAATGGAGCCCCGGTTCTGTCTTTTAAAGGGAGGCCTGTTGTCATATCATATTGCTGGCCTCTAAGGAAACCAACATTAACAGCATTTGCCGGATTTGGCGGAGCACCGGGTGAAGTATAAGGATAATTAATTCCTCTTCTCTTATCAGTTGCTTCAAACTTGTTGTAAAAATCCGATAAAGAAGTAAAACCATTCCAACCGGAAGGGCTTTGGTTATAGTGCATGCCCGAGTGCCACCTTGATCTCATATTGGCTGCTGATGTACCGCCAATATTTGATTGTGTCCAGATATTTTCAGTACCAATAGTACCATTGTTAGGCGCAAAAGCATCAAAATAAACGGGACGAAAAGTGTACAAACCTGATCCGATTACCTGGTCGGCCAATGTAACAACCTGGGTCATATCAGCAGCACTAAAAGCAGGGGCGGCCCTGTTGGCAAAAGCACCTTTATTAAGATAGCATTTCATTAATAATACCTTTGCCGCATTTTGGTTGGACCTGGTAACGGGTGCCGTTGGTAAAGCAGACATGATTGCATTTAATTCAGCAATAATATAATCTAATTCTTCGATACCTTTTCTTACCCTTGGAATTACTGTAGCACTTTCACCCGGCTCTCTATATGGTACCTGCCCCCAACCATCCAGCATCATAAATTCAGCAAAGGCCCGCAACATCCTGGCTTCTGCAGCCTGTTGGGCAGTGGGACTAAAACGCAGTATATCGGTTGCACTATACATTACACCACCCAATGCTGCAAATACTTCCCTTACTCGTACGTGATCGGGATCAAATTTGTGTGCATGTAATACTCTCCAGGCACCATTATCATCCCAGTCGCCACCACGGGTTGGCCCAATCAATTCATCGGTGGTCATTTCCCAAAGTGCATAAACACCGGCCTGGTCCTGAAAAGTACCCCTGATATTATCATAAATACCATTCAATAAAGCTGCTGTATTGGCTGTTCCCCCTCCGCTTACTTGAGTAGTCGTTAACTGCCCATTCAGGTTTTCATCAAGCTTGGTACAACTAACTGTAAAAAGTGCGATAACGAAAATCGTTAATAATAATCTTTTTATCATAAAATTCTGTTTTTAAAAATTTATATAATTTTAAAAGCCAACATTTATACCAAAGGTAAATACTCTTGCCGTTGGGTAAGGAATATATTCGATCCCTGTTGATGGAACACCACCCTGATTTTTATCGGTGTTAACCTCGGGATCAAATCCACTGAACTTGGTTATGGTAAACAGGTTTTGCCCGGTTACATATACATTTAAACCTTTTATGTCTTTCCCAATATTTCCGAAAGCATACGATAAGGTAGCATTGGCCATTTTAAGGTAATTCCCTTTTTCCAAAAACCTGGAAGATGCTGACAATGGATTGGCGAACGACTCTTTTACCGGGTCACGTAATACAGACACGGCTATGTTTTTTCCGTTACTGATGCTGCCCACATTGATAACACTGTTTAAAGTATTATTGTAAATTTTATGGCCAAAAGCGCCATTCATATTAGCCGTAAAGCTCAGTTTTTTATACCCGGCACTTAACGTTATACCAAGCAGTGCTTTAGGATTAGGGTTGCCTGTATAGAATAAAGTATAACCATCATCCTCATAAATTGCAAAACCTGACGCATCAAATCCCTGGAAATTTTTGGTAAAAAACGCATTGATTGGTAACCCGTTTTTGATTACTTCAACCGTAGTGCCGGTAATACCCTGGCCGTGTAAACCTCCTGTATTGAGTGGGGCACTAAGTTTGGAAACTTCATTTTTTACAAAAGTTGCATTTACACCAAAATCGAGGGTAAAGTCTTTTTTATTGATAATGCTGCTGTTGATGGCAAATTCAAATCCCTTATTTACCACATTCCCACTCAGGTTTTTCCATGTAACTGCACCAGCTACACCGGGTATGTAAGATTCAGCCGGAAACAGCAGGTCGGTAGTTTTTTTGTTGAAGTAATCTGCTGTTAATGTTATGCGGTTATTCAGTACACCAATATCTAAACCTACGTTGTATTGCCTGTCATCCTGCCATTTTAAATCTTCGTTGGCATTATTAGTGGCATTTATGGCAGGTGTGCCGTTAGGGAATGTATACCTTGTTTGAGCTGAACCAGATGGGAACTCAGAGTTACCGGTTTTTCCCCAACCTGCACGCAGCTTAAGAGAATTGATGAAATCAACATGGAAGAATTTTTCTTTGCTTACATTCCATGCTCCTGCAAAAGAAGGGAAATATCCATACTTGTTGTTCTTACCAAATTTGGTAGAACCATCGGCCCTGAATGTACCGGTCAAGAGGTATTTGTCTTTGTAGTTGAAAACCGTTCTTACAAAATAAGACTGGAGTTCATTTGTGGGATCAGCATAAGAACTAATACTCCTGTTGGTAGGATCTGTATATTGAATATAATCTGCATAATCGTATCCATAACTACCCAAACCAACACCTGCTTGCCCAAAACCACCCAGGTCATACCCTTTACTGGTATATTTAAGGTATTCAAAACCTGCCACAGCGTTCAGGTTTAAATCTTTTGCAATTTTTTTGTTATAACTTAAAGTGTGTGTAAATTGCTCGGTTGATAATTGAGATTGTGCCAGCCTTAAACGGCCTTTACCATAAGTATCATTAAAATTAATAAAGGGCTGAACAGTTGTACCTCTTGTACCAATGCCATAATTTATACTGTATAAAAACCTGTATTCAAGATCTTTGGTGATCTTGTAATATGGCGATATACTGGCAAGAATGGTTGTTACTCTTGATTTATCGGTAATGGCTTCCTGTACGGCAAGTGGATTTAATAAGTCGCCACCAGGCACCACATTGAGCGAATCATTGGCTTTACGAAGCGCCTCTGTAGGATTCCATTGCAGGGCATTGCCAATCAAACTTCCCCTTGATCCGGCGTCGTTTGAAATGGGCGCAATTTCCTCTTTATACTGGCTTGGAATAAGATTAATATCTATCCCCAGTTTCCTGCTTTGTAATAATTTAAAATTAGCGCTGATATTAGCGGTGTATTTTCTTATTCCTGTTTTTCTTACAATACCATCCTGGTCCAAAGCTCCCATGGAAATCCTGAATCGTGCATTCTCATTACCGCCACTGATAGACAAATTGTAATTTTGAGTAACCGCTGTTCTTGTAATTGCATCCAATGCATTCACATTTCCTCCTTTATCATTACCATTTCCCAAACCATAATACGCAAGTGCTTCCCTGAATTGTGAAGCATCCAGTACTTTTATTCTTTTAGCAATTTTTGAAAATCCAAGGGAGGTACCGAACTCAATTTTAGGCTGCCCGGAAACTCCTTTTTTAGTAGTTATTAAAACCACCCCATAAGCAG
>JANNYY010000486.1:0-4156 GCA_031410355.1 Chitinophagaceae bacterium
CATCAAAGAAAGCGGCAGTAATTAAACCTGTTGCAAAAAAAGCTGCACCTAAAAAAGCTGCACCTAAAAAAGTTGCCCCTTCAAAAGCGGCCCCTTCAAAAGTGGCATCTAAAAAACCAATAGCCCAAAAAGCAGTGGCCAAAAAGAAAGCTACAAATACCGAAGCACCTGAAGTACAGTTACCCGATGCAACTGTAGAAAAAGCAGCCAATATAAAGGACAGCAGCAGCGATCAAAAATTACCTGCTGATGAAGTGAATGATACCACGGTTAAAATTGAAGAGCCGGTTAAAACTTTTGATAAGCATGTGTTTAACAAAGCCTCATCAAAAGGAGATACACACAGTAATATGCAGCGCTCATCAAAACCTAAAAATTCAATAAAGCCTTCGGGTAAAAAGCCCCTCTGGTAAAAATAAAGTACAACAACTCCATATATATCGTGAAGAGCGACAGCCCTGTTAGCGAACCACAGATTTAATAACAGGCAGGCATTAAAAAAGATTGGCTGAGAAATTGGCCAATCTTTTTTTGTGTTTTAACGTGATTGTTCCGGCAATAAAATCCGTTTCAAAAAAATAAATAATGACCCGGTGCAATAAAACCCGAAGGGTTGAAATTATTATAGAATAGTTATAAATTGAAGATCAGAACCCCAAAGGGGTGATAAATTTATTTGAATGTGGTGGTTAAATCCACATGTTAATGCTCTATAAACGAGCCCACAAAAACCAATTAATACATCTCCATTTCCATCAGCATTTCCTCTAACGGGTTACGCCCAAGCTGCTGCAGTACCGTGTTACAACGGTGCAGTAATGATGCGGGCAAATCGCCGGTATACGCATGGTTCCAAAAGGTAAGCAGCAGGTTTTGCTGTATGGTTGTAAGTGGTTCCTGCATTTTTAAAATAAGGTGATGCAGGGCCGATATCTCCTCATCCTTCAGGTGGTTAAAGGCATTATTGGCCAGCAGGTCAATAGTAAGGGAAAGAATGGTTTTGTTCTGCATCATAAGTATACATTTTATGGTAATTCCTGTAAAAAAAACCGGTACTACCGAATTTAAAAACGGGCAATTCTTACCCCTTTATTTTTCATGTACCAGGTCATCAGGGTCTTGTTCCTCATTATCAATAAAAGTTTTTGATGCAGGTATGCTATGTACCAGGTCATCCATATCCTTTTCATCTTCCGGCTCAGCAGTAACTACATCATCCTGTTCATGTATCAACTCATCACCGTCAACTTCAAGCCCGGTATCATCCTGCGCCGGGTCTTCATTATTAATATTCTTATCCTGGTTCTGGTTAAGGGGTTTGGTATCTCCCTCAATCTGTAAACCGGCTTTTACGCTTTCATCAGTTTTATGCTTTTCCATAACTGTAGTTTTTTAAATGTAATGCAAAAAAGCGTGCCAGATTTTTTAAAGACAATTATTGCTGCAAAATAAACGTATCTCTTAATCCTTTAAATGATTGGAACAAAGCTGATCAATTGTAAGGAGCGCATGATTTTATTTTGCAAAATTTGTATGGTTTTCATGTGTGTAAGCTCAAACTATAACGTAAAGAAATTGTAAAGCTTGTGTTATGTAAATGTGTTCCACTTCAAATGTGGGTAGCCTGTGGAAAAGCTAGCTCACAGCTCGAAGCTCACAGCTCGAAGCTCACAGCTCGCAGCTTCTTCCGCCCTTGCTATTCTACTCCAATTTTATTATATTTATGCTGTCGACAACGGCAAGAATCACCTTTCCCCTGGAAGGGTTAAACAGAAGGTGGCTTCAACAAACCTGATCCTTTTATGTTCATCACTTTACAGTTTCCACTGTTCGATTACCGCTATATACAGGCCAACCCAAACCGCACCGAAAGGCCCAACTGGCCCGAGCCTGGTGGCAACGACCGCCTCCGTTATTTTGGAGAAATTTTTAACCGCACCAAACCATACCTTGGCCCCTGGGACGATGAAAAAAAATACTGCAATGCCCGCAGTGTTATAAACCTCTGCGGCATGGGGGACGATCATTTTTATAAAATGTTTTTTAAAAGCCCTGCCCAAACCCGTATCCTCTTCCGCAGGTTCCAGAGCGATGGTAAATGCATGGCTAAATTTGAAATAGGCCTTAATGATGATTTTGAAAAATCGCCCGCCCTGCAAAACGCAGATGCAGCCACAACCGCAAAAAGCATTGATGAGCAGATACAGAAATACCTGCTTTGCCCCGTAAAGATCAAGATCGGCAATAAGCTGAGTGATTATACTGCACTTGCCGATGCAGGCGACGAACTCAACAGCGCTTATTACTGGGCCACGCAAAAGGGCAAAAAAACCTTCAGCATAAAAGATATACAACACCAGGCCGAAAGTTGCGAACCTGTTTTGTTGCTACAGTTAGATGTTTCAAAAATAGATGTAAGTGCCATGCAGTTGCAGCATGTAGATATACCCGGACTGACTGCAGAAGGCATGGCGCTTTTTTGCCGCTACACACCCTACCGCATTGGCAAACGAAACTATAATTTAAAAACATGGGTTATTGCCACCAACAATGGTTACGATAAAACTGCGGTAATGCCCGGGGAATTTTCAGATTACAACAACACCCTGCGCTACCTGCGCATTAACCTCCTGCGCATTCATGTAGAGATCATTCTGCAAAAAAAACTGTTGGATGTTTTAAGCCGTGCCTCCACGGCACCTCTTTTACAAGATGCGGCCACACGTAACCGGCTGTACCAGTACCTGCATAAAATATGGCTTAACCTTTCGGGCATACAGCGCAATAAACAGCCCCAGCAGCAACTGGTACAAACCGCCTTTGCCCTTGATGCCACACATTTTGGCTCGGCCGGTATTGATGACCAGGTGGCCCTGCTGGCCGATTACAAAGACTGGTTACAAAACCTGCAGGCAACTGATAAAAATGAACAGGTAAAAAAATATGTAGAAGAAAATACAGCGGAACTGGAGCAGAAGAAAGCGGCAACGGCAAACAACATCACCGTATTTATATCTTACAACCATACGGACGAAATTACCGCGGGCACGCTCAAAAAGAAACTGGAAGAAAACAACATCGCAGTAATACTCGACTCAGCCTCTATGCCCGCCGGTACCAAAATTGAACAGTTTATAAAAGACAGTATTAAAAATTCCAGTGCCACCATATCCATCGTATCGGTACATAGCCTCACTTCGGGCTGGGTGAGTATTGAAACCGAGAAAACGCTCAACTTCATGGATTTTTTTGATGATAAAAAATTTATTGCCTGTTACCTTGATAAAGAATTCTTTGATATAACCTATGTAGATAAGGCAACAGATGCCATTGGCGAAAAAGTAAAAGTCATCAGGGCGCTCTATAAAAAATACGATAAAAAGAACATTCCCACCACCGACCTGGATGCTGAAAAGAACCGGCTGCTGATGCTGGAAAAGAACCTGCCGGATACAGTTGCGTATTTAAGAAAGATAAAGTGTATAGATATAAGGCCGGAGCAGTTTGAGGGAAGTTTTCCGGAACTGATGAAGGCGTTGAAGAATTGAAACTGCTTTGATTAAGCCAAAAAAAAATATCTTCATCACCGCAGTGAGAAGATATTCTGGTAAGCAAGGCCGCTTAGGTAACAATAATCATAATGGTAGCCGAAGTTGATAAACCGTTGCAGCAGGCGTAAGTGAATTTGATCGTAAATATTCCCTTTTTATGAGATGTAAAATTGAGAACACCGGTATTCGCATCCGATCCGGATTACATGGTAACCGAAATGGTTGCTGAATAAGATGAACCATCCGGACAGGTGTAGGTGATAGTGATCTCATAAGTGGCCGGGGATGAACCGCCTGAAAATGTAACAACGCCGGTTTTTTCATTCTGTGTTGCCGCAAATGTTGCAGTCTTAGGATTTGGCTTTACCGTGAAACTCCATTTGCCACCCTGGCAAATTCCCGAACCGTGCAGGGAGGGATCAAGCAAATACACCGCATGAACAATTCCGTTTGCAATGTTGCCGCTGCCCGAACCTGAAGCCTGGTTTGGCGGCTGGGCAGTGTATTTGTAATTGATCCAGAATACTGCATTGGGATCGTTGGCACCGGCAGGGCTATCCTTTTCGCAGGAAGTAAAGAACAGGCTGAACAAAGCCAGCACAGGG
>JANNYY010000487.1:0-5068 GCA_031410355.1 Chitinophagaceae bacterium
TCCAGCCGCCGAAGCGGCCAGGGCTTTTGAAATACTTAAACAGTTGGGTACGCCATGTTTAATTCATCAACCAAAATATTCCATGTTCGAGCGTTGGGTTGAAGATGGTTTATTAGATACAGTAGAAAAATATGGCGTTGGCTGTATTCCCTTTTCGCCCCTGGCACAGGGTTTATTAACTGATAGGTATTTACATGGAATACCCAATGATTCACGTGCTGCAAAAAAGGCTTTTTTAAAACCAGGACAGATCACTGAAGACCTGGTAAAAACAATTGGACAACTGAATGAACTGGCTTTGCAACGTGGACAAACACTGGCACAGATGGCATTGGCCTGGCTGTTGAAAGATGACAGGGTTACTTCTGTTTTGATTGGTGCAAGTAAGCCTGCACAATTACTTGATTCAATTCAATGCCTGCAGAATATTGCTTTTAATAAAGATGAATTAGATAAGATAGAAACAATTTTAAAATTATAAGCGTTGGCGGAATTTATTTGAATAGCCTCGTAGAGGCGAAATGTTAGTAGAGAAATGTATGTTTTCATATTTCGGAGCTCAATAGGAGCGAAATATTTACATGTCGCTCCTATGGAGCTATAAACCAAATCGTTTGATTTCTGCTTCTACTAACATTTCGGCCCTCTGGGCCTTTCTTACATTATGCATCAGAATAAGTCCGCTAAAAAATAATATAGTGAATTGATAAGAAAAATATAAAAACCATCAGCATGAGATCAAAAAACAAATTATTGCTTTTTATTTTTACGTCCCTCACTATTTTTAATTTTCACTTTGCAAAGGCACAGGATTCTGTTGTATTGCTTATAAATGCCATCCAGCCTTCAATTACTATCAACAAAAATATTTACGGACATTTTTCTGAACACCTTGGCAGGTGTATCTATGATGGTTTTTGGGTAAGTGATACTTCTTCTTTACCAAAAAAAGACAGGATACGTTTGGACGTAGTGGAAGCTTTAAAAAAGATAAAAATACCCAACCTGCGCTGGCCCGGCGGTTGCTTTGCCGATGAGTATCACTGGCGTGATGGTATTGGGCCAAGAAAGCAGCGGCCAAGCATGAACAATACCAACTGGGGGAATGTTACCGAGGACAATAGTTTTGGAACGCATGAATTTTTAGAACTCTGCAGTTTGCTGGGATGCGAACCTTACATAAGTGCCAACATAGGAAGTGGTACCGTGGAAGAAATGAGTAAGTGGGTAGAGTATTTAAATTTTGACGGGCTGAGTCCGATGACGAAACTGCGTAAAGAAAACGGCAGAGATAAACCATGGAATGTTTCTTTCTGGGGCATTGGTAACGAAGCCTGGGGATGTGGCGGAAGAATGACGCCCGAATATTATGCCAATGAGTTTCGCCGTTATGCCACGTATGCCAGAAATTATCCAAATGCTTCTTTAAAAAGAATTGCCAGCGGTGCCAACTCCGAAGATTATAACTGGACAGAAGTGCTGATGAAAAATATTCCATTGAACCAGATGTGGGGTATTGGGGTACATTATTACACCGTGCCCAGAACATGGGCTGCAAAAGGCTCTGCCACTGCTTTTGATGAGGCTGAATATTTTACTACTATGCAAAAGGCATTGAGGATGGATGAGCTGATCACACGCCATGCAACGATCATGGACAGGTATGATCCTACAAAAAGAGTAGCCATGGCGGTAGATGAATGGGGCATCTGGACGGATGTTGAGCCCGGTACAAACCCTGCATTCTTATACCAGCAAAACAGTTTGCGTGATGCATTGATCGCTGCATCAACTTTTAATATTTTTAATAATCACTGCGACAGGGTAAGGCTTGCAAATCTTGCACAAACCGTAAATGTATTGCAGTCTCTCATTCTTACTAAGGGCAATCAAATGATCGTTACGCCAACCTATTATGTTTTTGACATGTACAAAGTACACCAGGATGCTAAATGGTTGCCGGTTCAGATAAACAGTCCGTCTTATCAATCGGGCGCACAAAAAATTGCCGCAGTAAATGTTTCTGCATCAAAAGATTCGCTGGGCGTAATTCATATTTCATTGGTAAATCTCGATCCCGTAAAAGCAATCAACATAAAAACAATTGTGCAGGGAGCAAACTGGAAACAAATGAGTGGCAGCCTGCTTACATCGGCAAGCTTTACCGATATTAATACGTTTGAAGTTTCTTCAAAAATAAAGACAACAGCATTTAACGGTATGAAGAAAGAAGGGGATTATTTAACTGTTGAATTACCTGCTAAATCTGTTGTGATAATCGAATTAAAATAAACCATTTGAAGCATTGGTTTTAAAAGACCCAGCGGGTCGGCATGCTGGTAGAAAGAAAAAAAATAATGGTATGTAGCTCCGTAGGAGCGATATGTTTTTTACATGCCGTTCCTACGGAGCTTTAAAACATGAAATGGAATCTTTCTACTAACATTTTGCTCCTATGGAGGCTATAAAATTTTATTTAAATGAAACATATTTTTTTATTGGCCGGAATTTTATTTGCTTCATTCTGCTGTACTGCACAGGGGAATAAAGCAGTTGCCATAAAGTATGTGCCAATAGAAAGCCCCGATGGTAAAATACAAGTGGAAGTTTTACTGGATAACAATCAGCAGTTGTTTTATAATATCAAATATGCCGGTGAAACAATCTTGCAAAACTCCAGGCTGGGTATTGTAAGGGAAGATGCTGATTTTTCAACAGCCATGCAATTACTGAACAGTTCAGCCCAGTCTTTGGTTCAAGATCATTATAAAATGCTGACAGCAAAAAAAACTACCATTGATTATTTAGCAAACAAAAGAGTGATGAGGGTTGCCAATAAAGAAGGCTTTGCTATGAATATTATTTTCCAGGTTTCGAATGATGGCGTTGCTTTCCGGTATGAGTTCCCGCAAACTTCAACCGAAACAAAACAAATAACACAGGAGGTAACCAGTTTTCATTTTATTGAAGGTACAAAAGCCTGGCTGCAACCAAAAACAGAAGCTCAGAGCGGATGGGAGCATAGCAATCCATCTTATGAAGCACATTATATGATGTATATAAAAACCGGTACGCCTGCACCGGGAAAAAACGGCTGGATTTACCCGGCCATGTTTCATTACAAAAATGCATGGATGCTCATTACCGAAGCTGCATTGGGAAAAAATTATTGCGGAACTGCTTTGCAACAATTTGCTGAAAACAACGAGTACAAAATAAATTTTCCGCAGGAGGCAGAAAAATATACGAATGGTGTTTTATTGCCTGTATCAACCTTGCCCTGGCAACTCCCCTGGCGCATTATTGCCATTGGTAGTTTAAAAACAATTGTTGAATCTACATTGGGTACTGATCTTGCTTTTCCTGCAAAAAAGATGGATGCCGGTTTTATCAAACCCGGCCGGGCATCCTGGAGCTGGATCATGAGCAAGGATAATTTTATTATTTATGATGAACAAAAAAAATACATTGATTATGCTGCTGACATGCACTGGGAGTATTGCCTGGTTGATGCAGCCTGGGATAAAAAAATTGGTTACGAAAAAATAAAAGAACTGGCAGATTATGCAGCCACCAAAAAAGTAGGCTTAATATTGTGGTACAATTCTGCCGGTGATTGGAACACCGTAAAATACACACCAAAAGATAAACTGCTTACGCATGAAAGCAGGGTGCAGGAATTTGCAGTGATATCAAAAATGGGCATCAAAGGCATTAAAGCAGATTTTTTTGCAGGCGATGGACAATCTATGATCAATTATTACCAGGACATTTTAGATGATGCCGCCACTAATCATTTACTGGTTAACTTTCATGGCGCCACATTGCCAAGGGGCTGGCAAAGAACTTATCCCAACTTAATGACAACCGAAGCCGTGTATGGATATGAAATGATCACCTTTAATCAAAAGGATGCAGATGCAGCGCCAGCACACATGGTGATGTGTGCCTTTGCCCGCAATGCTTTTGACCCGATGGATTTTACGCCGGTAAGCCTGTATAAAATTCCAAAAATAAACCGCAGGACGAGCGTTGCTTTTGAAATGGCAACTGCTGTCATTTTTCTATCAGGCATTCAGCATTTTGTTGAAGGTCCGGAAGGCATGGCTAAAATGCCTGCTGCTGTTAAAAGTTACATGCAGGATGTTCCGGTAGTTTGGGATGAAGTGAAATTTATTGATGGTTATCCCGGCAAATTTTATGCTGTGGCAAGAAGGGCAGGGAAAAAATGGTATGTAGCAGCCATCAATGCTGATTCAGTGGAACAAAAGATTAACATCAGCCAATTGCCATTTATAAGATCAATGAAGACCGCCACTTTGTTTTCTACCAATGTTAATGATGAAATTGAATCTGGTAGTTTAAAAGCTGCAAAATTTATCAGCATAAAACCTAATGATGGTTTTGTGATTGTGTGTGAATAAACAGGTGTTGGATGATTAAAAAGTAAAATGAAAAAAATATTTATAACATTGGTCATTTCAATTTTAGGTAGTGTTGTTTTTGCACAAACTAATATTGCTCCAAAGCCTTTGTATGATGACCCCGTTTATCATGGTGCGGCTGACCCGGTAATCATCTACAATAAAAAGAAAAAATGCTGGTGGATGTTTTACACAAACCGCAGGGCATCTATTATTGATTCAACCGTGCAATGGGTACATGGAACAAGAATTGGCATTGCTGAAAGCAAAGATGGCATTAACTGGAAATACAAAGACACGGCCAATATTAACTACCGGCCTGATAGTGGCTATACCCATTGGGCACCTGATGTGATTGAAGATAAAGGCATCTATCACATGTACCTTACTTATGTGCCAGGCACTTTTAAAGACTGGAATCATCCGAGGATGATCGTTCATCTTACCAGTAAAGACATGCTTAACTGGAAATATGAATCAACATTAAAATTAGTAAACGAAAAAGTGATTGATGCCTCTGTATTTAAAGTGAATGACACTTTATGGCGCTTATGGTACAACAATGAAAAAGACGGCAAATCTATTTGGTACGCCGACAGTAAAGACCTGTACAATTGGGAAGACAAAGGCAAAGCCATTGCTGC
>JANNYY010000488.1:0-1534 GCA_031410355.1 Chitinophagaceae bacterium
CGATAAAAAGCAATTTATTCTTTTCGCTGTATTGAACTGATTTAATATAAGAATCGGCAGGTATGCCGGCAAAAATAAATTTTGCAGTTATTTTAATACCATCATACATCAATACCCAGGCTGCTTCTCCATCAATAAAAACCGGAATGAGCATTCCTGCTTGCCAGTACAGGATGCTGTTGCTGTTTTTTGGTGTAAATATTCCACCAGCTTCTGCTTCAATAGCAATGGGGGCCAGGCTCATATCGCCGGTATTTAAAAGAAAAATTTCATTATTGTTATTGGAAATAAAATAATTTTTGTTGATCTGGAAAACAGTATTAACAGTTCCCTTTTCGAAAGGCAGGGGAACAGGATCATTTAAACTTATAGAGTAAAGAAAAAGGTTGCCCCGGTTAAGAATAAGGCATGATGTATCGCTGAGACCGACTATTGTGTTAGAACCCGCTGAAAACCCCGAAGGCTCAATTGAATTGGCATGTTTTTGAAAAAAAATATCAGATACGCACAATAACTAATAACTGCCTAGGTATGGATTAATGCTGTTGTTGAATGCGGTCTTCCTCCAAAGCACAGGCTTGCTTTTATCAATAATAAAAATATTACCCGGCTGGTCCGATGTGTATATTTTTCCCGCATTGTTACGCACCATAAAGAGCATTCTTTCAGAAGCAATGGCTGGCATATTTTCCTTGGTAAAAGATTTGAAATCAACCCCGTTAAATCTTACAATACCGGCTTCGGTGGCCATCCATAAAAATTCAGTTTTTTCATCCCATTGTAAACCTTTTATACCATTGGAGGGTAAACCATTATCGGTGGTGTATTGCTGAATATGAGAGTTAATAGCGAACTGTGCTGTAACGCATACAGTATTGATAAGAAAACAGGTGAATAAAATCAGCTTTTGCATAAGCAGGTTATAATAACAAGTTACTGCAAACTGCTCAATAATTTACATTGTATAGCGTGGCCAGTTCCATCAATTCCTTAATATTTCCCGCTGTTGTTTTTTCAAAAATGCGGGTTTTAATGGTGGAGATGGTATTCATTTTTAAATTTAAAGTTTCGGCAATATCTTTTGTTCCAATTCCTTTTAGCACATAATGCAAAATTTCAAGTTCTCTTGGCGCCAGAGTTTTAAAGGGATTGTCCTGGTGGTGAATATTATTTTGCCGCACCGGTTCTTCGTTGTGCATAAATTTTTGCAGTATCTGTATCATTTCTTCTTCGCCAACCGATTTAGACATGTAGTAATTAATACCGTATTGTTTTAGTGCTTCGCCATATATATCTGCAGGCTGCATGGAGAAAACAAGAATATGTAAATCGGGATATACCCTTCGGATGTTGGGAATTACTTCCAGTGTACTCCCATCAGATAAAATAATATCCAGTACCAGGTGGGTGTATTTATTTTTTACCAGTTCTTTCATCAGCTCATTACAGGTAGCCACTTCATGCAGATCTGTATATCCGAGTGTAAGCTGCATGTGCAGCTTTAATCCTTTCCTGATCATGCTGTGATCATCTG
>JANNYY010000489.1:0-4167 GCA_031410355.1 Chitinophagaceae bacterium
ATCATTCATAAAACATTATTAACAGCCGGTGTTGGCGAAAGTTTTTTAGCCGAACTGATAAAAGATTTTGAAGAAAAGTTACCTGCACACATAAAACTGGCTTACCTGCCTAATTACGGAATGGTAAGGTTACGTTTGTCGGCTACCGGTTTTAATGCTGCCGAAACTGAAAAAGAAATTGATCAATTATTTGAAACGCTTAAAAAACTTGTTGCAGATTACCTGGTTACCGGCACAGATGAACCAATGGAAAACGTTGTCGGCAAATTATTAATTGCTAAAGGCAAAACATTATGTACTGCCGAAAGCTGCACAGGTGGCTATATTGCACACCTGTTAACCGCCATTGCCGGCTCTTCAAAATTTTATGATGGCAGCGTGGTAAGTTATTCTTACCAGGCTAAAGAAGATTTGTTGGGGGTTGATAAAACTATACTTGAAACAAAAGGTGCTGTAAGCGAGGAAGTGGTTTTACAAATGGCTAAGGGTGCTTTACAAAATATAAAATCAGATTATGTTATTGCAGTGAGCGGCATTATGGGCCCGGGTGGCGGCACCGTTGATAAACCTGCAGGTACCGTTTGGATTGCTGTTGGCAATAAAGAAAACCTCCAGGCGCAAAAACTATATTTCCGGTTCGACAGGATGCGGAACATACAGTTAACCGCTGTGAATGCTTTGAATTTGCTGCGTAGGTTTATAATTGAGAATTAATCACATTTGGTTATGGAAACATTTTTAATAAAATCCCGCTCAAAAAAAACTTCGCAGTTACTTATAGACCTAAGTAAATAAATGGGCATGAAGCTTAAAAAGTTAGATGATAAAGACCTGGAAGACTACTTTATTAAAAAAAACATTGATGAAGCAAGAAAATCGGGTTACGCAAGCAGGGAAAAAGTTATGAACGCCCTAAAAAAATGAAAACTGTCAGCTCTGTACGTTTTTAAAACTATTCGTAAAAAAGTAAAAAAAGTGATCCTGGAGGTGGAAAATGCAGCCTCCCTTTCTCAAATAAAAAATCTCAAAAAATTAAAAGGCGAAACCAGGTATTTCAGAATAAGAATTGGTGATTATCGTATTGGCCTCTACTTCGAAAATGAAATTATAGAATTTACCACGATAGCTAACCGGAAGGATATTTACAAACACTTTCCGTAAAAGAAGTTTTACCTAACTATTCTTACCTTTGACGGGTCATTAAACTTCAAATTTCAAATTGTTATATGAATATAGTTGATTTAATAATGCCAAAACTGGGAGAAAGCATCATGGAAGCCACCATTTTAAAATGGCATAAAAAACCGGGTGATACAATTAAACAGGACGAAACTGTTTTAGATATTGCTACTGATAAAGTTGACAGCGAAGTGCCCTCAACAGCCGAAGGTGTAATGGAAGAAATTTTATTTAATGAGAATGATGTGGTGCCGATTGGTACCGTTATCGCGAAAATAAGGGTGGGTGCCAATGCAGCCATATCAAATAATCAGCCGGCCACAGCACCCCAGCAGCCTGAATACGAAGATGCAAAAGTAGTGGAAGAAATTCCTTACCAGCCAGCAAGCAGTTTGCAGTCAGCAGTGAGCAGTGGGCAAATTGCCGATAATAAAATAAGATTCTATTCTCCCCTTGTTTTAAACATAGCCCAACAGGAAGGTATTAGTATGGCCGACCTGGAAAACATTCCCGGCACCGGGCAGGAAGGCAGGGTGAGTAAGAAAGACATTTTAGCTTATGTAGCCAATAAAGCCGCGAGCCATGAGCCATTAGCTGCGAGCCATGAACCATTAATTGCCAGCAATAAACCATTAGCTGTGAGCCAGGCTGAAGCAATAGCACCAATCGAAAACAGTAACAATCAGGTGACAGTTGCTGAAAGCCAACAGCTAACAGCTAACAGCTATCCTGGCAATGTAGAAATTATTGAAATGGACCGCATGCGCAAACTGATAGCCAAACACATGGTTGACAGTGTACACACCTCAGCACATGTAACAAGTTTTGCAGAATGCGATGTTACAAACCTGGTTTTGTGGAGAGAAAAAATAAAGAAAGAATTTGAAAAAAGAGAAGGCGAAAAAATTACCTACACGCCCCTGTTTATTGAAGCCATTGTTAAGAACATTAAAAAATATCCTTTGCTCAGCAGCAGTGTAGATGGCGATAAAATCATTATAAAAAAAGACCTGAACATTGGTATGGCAACAGCTTTACCAAACGGCAACTTAATTGTACCGGTAATTAAAAATGCCGACCAACTAAATTTAACCGGCCTCACCAAACAAGTTAACAACCTGGCCAATGCAGCCCGTACCGGAAAGTTGCGCCCAGATGATACCACCGGCGGCACATTCACCCTTACTAATGTTGGTACATTTGGCAGTATTATGGGTACGCCCATTATTAACCAGCCCCAGGTTGCAATTATGGCTGTTGGCGCCATTAAAAAGCGGCCAATGGTTATCGAAACACCGCAGGGCGACAGCATTGCCATCCGCCACATGATGTATATTTCCCTCAGTTACGATCACCGCATTATAGATGGCGCCCTCGGCTCCACATTCTTAAATGCAGTTAGTAAGGAGCTGGAGAATTTTGATGGTAACAGGAGTATTTAAAATAATACATATTCTCAATCACGCAAATCATGAAATTTGTCATTTGCCTAATTTTTTTTTTTAGTTTGATTTGCGCATGTAATAATAAAAAGACAGATGCAAACAGCCAGTTGAAGTTTGACAAAGTAAAATGGCAAATAAAGGAAGATGCTGATTTCCCCTACCGGGATGAAATGCTTGATGACTTAATTAACAACGTTACTTTGAAGGGATTAAAGATTGATTCAGTTATAGCTCTTCTTGGCCAGCCAGACCACATTGATAACGGCCATTTGTTTTACCCCATTTCCCAGAAGCGTATAGGTGGTTTCCCATTAAGTACTAAAACATTTGTAATTAAGTTAACTAAGGATAGCACAGTAGAATGGAGAAAGATACATGGGGGATAAAAAAACAAATATACAATTATGTGAGCTGCATTCCTCTGCCCCAGGGGTTCCGCTAAAGTCTTCGCCGCCGCCTGTAGTGCTCACCAGCGGCGCATTTTAACTTCGCCGTTTATTTATTACCTTCAATTTGAGTATCTGTAAAAAATATGGAAATGAAAAGAATCTTGTTAGTTACTTTAATCGGCCTAAGCATAACATGTGCTGTAAAAGCCCAAACATTTAAAATATTTTCTGAAAATAAAAACCCGGGTTATGTTATTTATGGAAGTAATATGGAATTATATCCCATATCAATTTCCCTGGATCTTAACATCACAAACCTGGCTTTTTCTGAAGGAGAAAAAAAGATCTTTGTCATTCCTCCTAAAGTTGAAAAATACAAAATAGGTGAATTAAACATTAAAGAAAATGGCAGCAAATACAAATTCAGTTATACATACCGGCCTGCCATGGGAGATGTAACAATAACTGATTACGACAGGTCGTTTGAATACGATCTGCCATTTCAGAAAGGCAAAAGTTATAAAGTGAACCAGGGCTATAATGGAACCTTTTCGCATCAAAATGAAAATGCAATAGATTTTACTATGCCCGAAGGCACTGAAATTTTAGCAGCAAGAGATGGAATAATTGTGCAGGTTGTGCAAAACAATACCGAATCCTGTGCAAAGGAAGAGTGCAAAAAATATAATAACTATATCACCATCATGCATGCTGACGGTACATTTGCCCACTATGCTCATATAAAATACAATGGTTCAAAATATAAACCAGGGGATACTGTAAAAAAAGGTGAGCTTATTGCCTATAGTGGCAGCGTGGGCTGGGCAGCCGGGCCGCATCTGCACTTTGTATGTTTTTTAGCTGGATTTGAAAAATGGAATAGTATAGAAACAAAATTCAAAATTGACAAAGCGGATAAAGTTGTTACACTACAGGAAGGAAGTACATATTTGCGTGATTATTAAAAATCCATTTTCAACCGGCCTCAGTTGCCGTGCTACCGGTAATAAAAGAAAAACACAACTCTTACTTTTAACAAGCAGGTAAAATTTAAATAACCCAATTCAATGTTACCAGAACCAAAAGTAAATGCTTTCTTATCGCAATACGATGAAGAGGTTTATAATCATACTCTAAAATTGCGTGAGATTCTT
>JANNYY010000490.1:0-3560 GCA_031410355.1 Chitinophagaceae bacterium
AAAGCAAGCTGGCCGCTTTGGGCTTCTTCAATTTTACCAAAAGAAGTTACAGCTATATCGGCATTTCCTTCTACTTTGCCATTAATTATCATGGCTATTTGTGCTGCGGTGAATTGCATAGTAAAAGGTTTTAGCTATTAGCTTTTAGCAACTAGCTGGTTTTCCTAAAGGCTAACAGCTAATAGCTAACCGCTATCTCAGGTAGCAAATGTAATATTTTTTAACCTTGCCCATCAGGTTTTGATTGATCAATGCATTATCCACTTCAGAAATGTCTTTTACAGAACCATCTTTAAAAAGTATATGAATGTGTTCATCTTCCAGGTTATAGGTGCTGCTGCTTACATCGCCGGTAAATACCAGCCAGCCTGCTTCTTCGGCAGTTAAATTTAATTTTAAACAGGCCTCAGCCATTTTTTCTTCAACAATTTTTTCTTCAACCGGGTTGGCAAAATACTGAATTTTCAATAATTGCCGGTTAATAATGCCATTACACAGTGCCGATAATATCTTGTCTTCGTGATGGCACCAGCCTTTTATAGCAGCCGTTACATCATAATCATCCAGGTTACAAAACTCTTCCAGCGTAACAGTTTGAATGGGTTGCGTTATAAAATTATGCAGTGGAAATTGGGTAGCGGCTTTTACCTGTTTTGCTCTTTTAATAATGCGTTTCAACATCTGCTCGGCACATAAAACGGTTTTATGCAGGTAAACCTGCCAGTACATAAGGCGGCGGGCCACTAAAAATTTTTCTATTGAATAAATTGATTTTTCCTCAACTACCAACTCTCCGTTATAAACAGTTAACATTTTTATGATGCGGTCATATCCGATCACGCCTTCATTTACCCCGGTAAAAAAACTATCACGGGTTAAATAATCAAGGCGGTCCACATCAAGCTGGCCACTGATGAGCTGGAAAAGGAATTTTTTGTTATACTGGTCAGTAAAAATTTCTAAAGCCAGGTTAAGTTGCCCGTTAAATTGTTTATTCAGTTCTTTAATGATCATTAAAGACAATTCTTCATGATGCAGGTGTTCTGCCAGCTCATGCTCTAATGCGTGGCTGAAAGGCCCATGGCCAATATCATGTAAAAGGATTGCGATTTTTGCAGCCTGTTCTTCGGCTGGTGTAATTTCGGTGCCCTTATTTCTTAACTCAGATAAAGCATTACCCATTAAATGGTAGGCCCCCAAAGCATGATGCAGCCTGCTGTGTACGGCACCGGGGTAAACCAGGTTTGCCATTGCCATTTGATTGATGCGGCGCAGGCGCTGAAACCACGGATGGGCAATTACCTGGTATATGAGTTCATCATCAACTGTAATAAAACCATACACCGGGTCGTTAATAATTTTTCTGAAAGACATTGAGGGTTTTGTGTTATGTGTTTTTTGTTTTGTGTTGAGATTGCAACAGTATTTGTTAAAAGATGCACAAAGCTAAATAAAGTGGTTCAGCATTGGTATAAAAAATTAAATTTGTAAGAATAGTAAAAACTGCTCATTTTTAATCCTTACTTTCTTCGCTTTGATAAAAGTTCAATAAAGGTATTCAGTACAAGTGAGTGACACAACGATGATGATTAACGATAAAATGCCCGTAACAAAAAAAACACATAACACAAAACCTTAAACAGCAATTATGAGTGTAGCAAAAATTCTTTGGGTAGATGATGAAATAGACAGTCTTACATCGCAGGTAATGTTTTTAGAAAATAAAGGCTACGAAGTGCATACCAAAACCAATGGATTTGATGCCGTGGAATTTGTAAAAGATAACATTGTTGATGTGGTGCTGCTTGATGAAACCATGCCTGGCATAAGCGGGCTGCAAACGCTGCAGCAGATAAAGGAATTGAAAAGTAATTTGCCCGTGGTTTTAATTACCAAGAACGAAGCAGAAAATTTAATGGACGAAGCCATTGGCTCGCAGATAAGTGATTATTTAATTAAACCGGTTAACCCCAACCAGGTATGGCTGAGTTTAAAAAAATTAATAGATAACAAAAGATTGGTTGCCGAAAAAACTACTTCGGCCTATCAACAACAGTTTCGCAGTTTGTTTACGGCTTTAAACAGCAATCCTGATTATAATGAGTGGATGGACATTTATCGAAAACTTGTGTACTGGGAGCTGGAGATGAAAAAAAGCGACAGTCCCGAAATGCAGGAAGTTTTTGAAACACAAAAGAGTGAAGCCAATACCGAATTTTTTAAATTCATTTCAAGAAATTATGCTTCGTGGGTAGGTTCCAAAACCGCCGACAGCCCTATCATGAGCCATAACCTGATGAAGTTTAAAGTATTTCCTCACCTGGAAAAAGGCATTCCATTATTTTTTGTGCTGATAGATAACCTGCGCTTTGACCAATGGAAAACCATTCAGCCCATTTTTGCAGAAAGTTTCCGCATTCATGAAGAAGAAACATTTTATGCTATACTGCCAACGGCAACACAATATGCTCGTAATGCCATTTTTGCGGGCATGTTGCCTGTTGATATTGAAAAGAAATTTCCTATACAATGGAGAAATGATGACGAGGATGGTGGTAAAAATATGTTTGAGGAAGATTTTTTTAAAGGGCAGTTAAAGAGTTTGGGTAAAGGAGATCTGAAATATTCCTATACCAAAATTACAAATAACCACGATGGGCAAAAATTAGTTGATAACATCCACAACATGATGGATAACGATATTAATGTGATCGTTTATAATTTTGTGGATATGCTGAGCCATGCCCGTACCGAAATGGAAGTGCTGAAGGAACTTGCCGGTGATGAAACCAGTTACCGCAGTATTACCGAAAGCTGGTTCACCCATTCGCCGCTGCACCAGGCACTTAAAAAAATTGCCGATAAAAAATTAACGATGATCGTAGCAACTGATCATGGCAGCGTGCGGGTGAATACGCCCGCAAAAGTTATCGGCGATAAACAAACCACCGCCAACCTGCGCTACAAACATGGGCGTAATTTAAACTATGAGGCCAAAGATGTTTTAGCTTTCAGAGACCCCCGTGAAGCAGGACTGCCGGTACCCAATGTAAATTCGTCTTTCATTTTTGCCAAGGGCGATCTGTATTTATGCTATCCTAATAATTATAATCATTTTGCAAATTATTACCGCAATACTTTTCAGCATGGGGGTATAAGTTTAGAGGAGATGATTGTGCCGGTGATACGGATGACGAATAAATAAAAACACAACCCCCTCCGCCCTCTGAAGGGGGAACTTAAGAGCCTTTAAATTACTGTAGTAAACTGAGAAACATTCAGGCTTGATTTTAGTTATCAACGATTGTTGAAAATTTTATTTTTTATAACTCTGAATATATTTGAAGTTGCATTGAATTTAAAAGAGCCAATAAGCCCCTTCAGGGGTTTGGGGCATGGTTAGCAGCTATGAAATACACACAACATAATTTAGATAAGATAGAAAAGATCGCGGAAGACTGCGGTTATGTTATCCGCTACGAGAGAGGTACTTTTCAAACTGGCTATTGCATTTTACAGGATAGAAAAGTGATCGTTATTAATAAATTTTTTCAAACAGA
>JANNYY010000491.1:0-1560 GCA_031410355.1 Chitinophagaceae bacterium
TCGTGAGACACGAACCATGGCAGCCGGGCCGCTCTTTAGAATTTTTACTTTTTATTTTTGACCTCCCTTTACTTCCCCAAATTCACACTCAACGGCACATTTAATTTAATGCTAAAATTTCTTCCCATATTAAAAACACCCATTCTGCCGGTTGCTAAATTTTCTTCTGCATATTTTAAACGGCTTAAATGATTTTGGTAACCAACATCGGCCATGTTGATGGCACTAAAACTAAGACTGAATAAAGTTTGATTTTTCTTATTTACAAAATCGGCCCCAACGCCTGCATTTAGTAAAGTATAACCCGGTGTTTTTGTTTCGGTATTGTAAGCTGTAAATACATTTTTCTTATCAAAAGTATTATCTACCTCAAACTTTACATAAAAGTTGTGTACAGTATTGGTAAGCTTGTTAAAGCTGCCTTTAAACTCTGTTGCCAATTTTGTAGCCGGGATAAACGGAAGGTATTTAATTCCTTCAATGGGATTTTTTAATTGTCCGCTAACAACCGAAAATGTATTTATAATATGCAGCCAGTCTAATGGATGCGGATGAATATCCAGCGTGGCTTCCAACCCGCCCAAACTTGCTTTTTGCTGATCAAATTTAAAAGCAGTTAGTAAATCGCCATTAACATTCACTAAACTATCACCACCACCTGCGGCTTCTAATTTTCTGTAAAAAATAAAATTATTAAAGCTGTTGTAGAAGGCCGATAAGCCAACAGAAAGATGTTCAGCACTGTACTCGAATCCCCCATCTAACTGGATACTGGTTTCACTTTTTAAATTGGTATTGCCGTATTCATAACGTATGGTGCCTTCATGTGCACCATTGCTTGCCAGCTCCGGTATACTTGGAGCCCTGAAACCCCTGGCAATATTGAATTTTAAATTTATAGCTTTAGTAACTTGCGCTGCCAGGCCAACACTGCCGGAAACATTTGAAAAAGATTTTTTAAACGCATTGCCTTTAACAGATGTGCCATCTAATAAATTCGCTGCATTTACATTCCTGCTGTCGTAGCGCAAACCTCCGCTGAGGGTAAGCATATTAATTGTTTTTTGTGAGAAGGCATATACACCAAAATCAAAAAGATCATAGTTTGGTATCAACTGTTCAACGCCTTTATTGGTATTGTTTTGTTGCATTCCATTAATCCCAACAGATGTTTTCCAGCCCCTTGTTTCGGCCAGGTGAAATTGTGCGGTGTAAGTAAATGTTTTCAAATCAAAAAATAGTGCACGTTCATTTACATCATCAGGGTTAGCAAATTCCTCTCTCCTGTTTTGCTGGTAGCCCAGGTTAAAGTTGATATAATGCTTACCGAGCTTTATATTATTATCTGCAGCAATTTTAAAATGCCTGATATGCTGGTAAGGGAGAAGCGGTGTGCTGGTTTTAAAATCTTCATCAGTTGCTCTTGCTGTTATGCCGCCTGCAAGGTTTTTTATAAAATATCCGGCACTGTCTCTTTCGCCTCCAATTAACCCGGCTTTTAAATTAAAGCTGCTTACCAATATATGGCTGTACCCCCACTTTCCATTATAACCGGCATAA
>JANNYY010000492.1:0-2196 GCA_031410355.1 Chitinophagaceae bacterium
ATACGCCGGCCTTCCACACAAAAATGGATTACAACGCTGGGTACAGAGATCTTTGGTGGCGGTATATCTGCACTTGGCTGGAAAGCCGACGATCATAATCTCTACTTCGACCGTACCATTACAAAAATTGAAGGCAATACCATTTTTATTGATGCTCCTATCACTACTGCATTCGATTCAACTTATGGCGGAGCATCTGTTTATTTTTATAATGGTAATGAAAGAATAAATAATTGTGGTGTTGAGAATATTAAACTGCTTTCTACCTACGATAAAAATAATTTAAAAGACGAAGGTCATCGCTGGAATGCCATCAACATAGAAAATGCACAAGATGCCTGGGTGCGGCAGATCAGTTTTGAAAATTTTGCAGGCTCTGCAGTAAGTGTTTTGGAAACTTCAAAACGTGTTACTGTTGAAGATTGTATTTCCAAACATCCGGTTTCGGAAATAGGCGGACAAAGACGTTGTACTTTTTTAACCACCGGCCAGCAAACCCTGTTTCAGCGTTGCTATGCAGAATATGGTTACCACGATTTTGCAACAGGCTATTGTGCGCCCGGCCCCAATGCATTTGTACAATGCGAATCACATTTGCCTTATAATTTTAGTGGTGCAATTGATAGCTGGAGCAGCGGAACATTGTTTGATGTGGTGAATGTAGATGGCAATGCATTGCGTTTTGGTAACCGTGGACAGGATGCTAACGGCGTAGGATGGGCTGCAGCCAACAGCGTATTCTGGAATTGCACGGCAGCAAGAATTGATTGCTACAAACCACCAACAGCACAAAACTGGTCCTTCGGAAGCTGGAGCCAGTTTGCAGGTGATGGTTATTGGGGCGAATCGAATAATACCATCAATCCAAGAAGCTTATTTTATGGACAATTAGCCGCAAGACTCAATAAGAATACGGATAATCTTGCGCAACTTTTATATATTCCTGGCGAAGCATCAAGCAGCCCAACTGTTGAAGCGGCCAATGAATTGATAAAGCAATCGGTAAAGCCACGGATTCAATTAAATGAATGGATTGAAACAGCCGGAAACAGAAATCCTATAAATATCAATTATGATAGCGAAAATGTATTGTCAAAAACTGAGTATGATAGATTAGTAAAAGTAGCGAAGTCTAAAATTCCTAGTAAGCCTTGGGTACCAAATGGCTTGTTTCACTGGGAGGATTCCATGCAAATTAAAATTCAAAATGGTTTGTTGGTAAGAAATAAAGAATTATTAGTTGGTAAAAGGCTATCTGTGCCATGGTGGACTGGAGGGATACAGGGAAAAGATTTAGAAAAAGCACAGCCTGCAATTACAAGATATGTACCAGGCAGAACTGGTAAAGGTTTAACAGATGATCTTGCAGAACTGACAGATAATATGAAGGTAAATCATGTTATTGCTATGGAACAAAATTATGGTTTGTGGTATGATAGAAGAAGAGACGACCACGAAAGAATAAGAAGAATGGACGGCGAGGTTTGGCCGCCGTTTTATGAACTGCCTTTTGCAAGAAGCGGAAAAGATACAGCCTGGGATGGCTTGAGTAAATACGACCTTACCAAATACAATCAGTTTTATTGGGGCAGGTTAAAAGAATATGCAGACCTGGCCGATCAAAAAGGTTTGTTGCTGGTGCATCAAAATTATTTTCAGCATAATATTATTGAAGCAGGTGCACACTACGCCGATTTTCCATGGCGCACAGCCAATAATATAAACAACACCGGTTTTCCGGAACCACCACCTTATGCAGGCGATAAAAGAATTTTTATGGCGGAGCAGTTTTATGATATCAGCAATCCTGTTCGGAGAGAGTTGCATAAAAAATACATTCGCCAATGCCTGAATAATTTTAAAGATAATAATGGTGTAATACAATTGATTGGCGAAGAATTTACAGGCCCTTTACATTTTGTAAAATTCTGGCTGGATGTAATTAAAGATTGGGAAAAAGAAACTGGTAAGCATCCCATCATCGGCTTAAGTGTAACCAAAGATGTGCAGGATTCTATTTTAAATAATCCGGCCTATGCGGCGGTTGTTAATCTAATTGATATCCGCTACTGGCATTACCAGGCCGATGGTACAGCTTACGAACCCAAAGGCGGACAAAGTTTAGCACCACGCCAACATGCACGATACACCTGCTCAAAACTTGTTTTCTTTGGCTTTAATAAACGTGCATGTTGG
>JANNYY010000493.1:0-5416 GCA_031410355.1 Chitinophagaceae bacterium
GCAGCACTGCTAATGATTACGGGGTAAGTACCGGTGACAAAAAAATCGCTGCCATTTGCTGCTACCGAATTGCATTTGATGTCATCCGGAAAAACAAGGACCAGCGAATCGGTACTGCATTTGTTGTTGGTAAGGCTGTCCATAGGGACCGGCAGTGGAGATAAAACTGTAAAAGGAATTGATTCGCCAACAGGAATCCCATTATTACAGAGATCTAATAATGTATTTGCATCAGTACCATTTTTGGCAATTAAATTATAATTGCCATAAGGTAAGGGAGCGCTGAAAGTAAGCAAAACCGAATCCATATCAAATGCGCCGGTACAACCAACACCAACTGCACTTGTAATGGTTGCTGCTGCCGGGCTGATGATAAAATCAGATCCATCTGCTGCAAGGCTGCTGCATTTCATCCGCTTATTAAGTTTTACCAATATCCCGCTTCCATCACATGTAGCACTGTTTGCAGTAAACATGTGCGGTGGTAAAGTGTCGGTAATAACAGCCGTATTACCATCACCCCCAAATGAAAGGCCATAGCCCAGTTGTGTATTTTCAAAATGGCTAACTAATAAAAGATAATTATGCCCGGCAATCAGGTCGGGCATTTTACTAATCCGGTTAACCCCAAATCCCTGGCATTCAACTAACGAAGTTCCACCCAATGCATCCGAAGCTCCGGTTAATCCTGGTTCGCCACTCCAGTTACAAACAACAAACATACTGGTATCGGTATAAACATCCCGTGGATTTTTGCCGGTTACATCAAATAGTTGCCAGTCATAATCTTCATCAATACTGTTTGGCGTAATTAAAAAAGCAAGTTTACCACTGCTGAAGCAGGTAAATTTATACCAGAAAGGGTTTATGTCTGTAATGATTGAATCCGGGTCAAAGCAGGGAGAAGGAACTAATCTTCCGCCGCATAAAGGCACTGTATCCTGTTGAAAAACGGCTGTACCACAAACGGGGAAAGCTGTTTCGGGATTTTGCCCAAGAGTGCTGCAGGAAGTTTGTGCTTGTGAATTACCCAACGAAAGTAACAGGATAACTAAAAATATGGGTAGTTCTTTAAGCTGCATAATTAATTAAATGATTATTACTGCAGATTAATTGTTGCCCGGAAAAAATGGTTTTGCTGCAGTAAAAATTATCCTTTAAAGAGAACCAACAAGTTACCCAATTTTTCTTTTAAAAGTTTGCGATGTACGATAAAGTCTAAAAATCCATGCTCTAAAAGAAACTCGCTGCGCTGAAAGCCTTCGGGAAGATCTTTTTTAATGGTTTCTTTAATTACCCGGGGGCCTGCAAAACCGATCAGGGCATCGGGTTCGGCACAAATAATATCGCCCAACATGGCAAAAGAGGCTGTAGTACCGCCAAAGGTGGGATCGGTACACAAAGAAATATAAGGTATTTTTTTATCGCTTAACTGGGATAGTTTGCCCGATGTTTTTGCCAACTGCATTAATGAAAATGCACTTTCCATCATCCTGGCACCGCCACTTTTATTAATGATCATGAACGGAATATTGTGTTCCATACAATAATCGCAGGCACGGCTTATTTTCTCACCCATTACACTGCCCAGGCTACCACCAATAAATTCAAAATCCATACAGGCAATAACCAGGTCGTTCTCATTTATTTTTCCGTGGGCAACCGTCATCGAATCATGAATACCTGTTTTGGTGTAAGCATCTTCTAATCTTACATTGTAGGGTTTTAAATCTACAAAATGCAAATAGTCTTTAGATCTTATATTGGCAAAAAGTTCGGTGTATTTATTTTCATCAAACAGTATCTCAAAATACTCATCGCTGCCAATGCGGTGGTGGTACTCACATTTGGGACAAACAAATTTATTTTCGGCCAGTTCAGAAACCGTACAGGTATATTTACAGGAAGGGCATCTGGACCATAATCCTTCCGGGGCATCTTTTTTATCTTTGGTAGAAGTAAGAATACCCTTCTTCATCCGCTTAAACCAATTGGCCTTCATTAACTCATCAGCAGTTCTTTCGTCGCCGGCCAGGCTTGCATCAAAATCTTCTTCCTTACGCATATTGGGTTTGGGGTTTTGAGTAATGGGTTTTGGGTTTGGCGTTTTCAAGTTTATGGCTGTTTCTAATGAAAACAGAAACTTCAATGTGTGAAGTTCCAATCCAAAACTCAAAACCTATGACTAATTTAAGCAATTGTTATACTGTTATCCAGGTATACATCCTGAACAGCATTCAGTAATTCAACACCATCTGTCATTGGTTTTTGAAATGCTTTACGGCCGCTAATTAAGCCCATACCGCCGGCACGCTTATTAATAACTGCTGTTGTTACGGCTTCCGCTAAATCAGTAGCACCCTTACTTTCGCCACCACTATTAATTAAACCAACACGGCCCATATAACAATTGGCAACCTGGTAACGGGTTAAGTCAATAGGATGATCGGTTGTTAATGCAGAATAAACCAACGGAGAAGTTTTACCATGTTTGGTGGCATTATAACCACCGTTATTAGTGGGTAATTTTTGTTTGATGATATCTGCCTGGATCGTAACGCCCAAATGATTGGCCTGACCCGTTAAATCGGCTGATGTATGATAGTCAACGCCATCTACTTTAAAACCATTATTACGGGTATAGCACCACAGCACTGTGGTCATTCCCAGTTCATGCGCCATTTCAAATGCTGTTGCAACTTCCTGAATTTGCCGGGTACTTTCGGCGCTGCCAAAATATATAGTGGCCCCTATTGCGGTTGCGCCCATGTTCCAGGCGTCTTTAATTTTACCAAACATGATCTGGTCGAATTTATTTGGCAAACTTAAAAATTCGTTATGGTTTATTTTAACCATCATAGGAATTTTGTGTGCATATTTACGGCTAACAATGCCTAATACGCCAAATGTAGATGCAACCGCATTACATCCGCCTTCCACTGCCAGTTTCACAATATTCTCAGGATCAAAATAAATAGGATTGGGCGCAAAAGATGCACCTGCACTGTGTTCTATACCCTGGTCAACGGGGAGGATAGAAACATAACCTGTTCCACCCAACCTGCCGTGATCTAATATTTGCTGTAAGCTTTTTAAAGTTTGATTGGTTCTGTTGCTTGCCCGCCAGATATCATCTACATGGTTTGAACCAGGTAAGTGTATATCTGTTTTTTTTATGCCGTTACAAACGTGATTCAGCAATCCATCAGCCTGGTCACCTAATAATTCAATAATTTTTGTATTTGCCATAATTAGTTTGGTTTTAAGCAAATTTAATATAAAAACCATTTAAACAGAAGGGAGATTTAATTTTGTTGCCACAGGCTGTTGATAAGGTTTTTAAAATATTCCGGCGCCTTTAACAGCCTGCTGCCATACCAGCTGAAAAATTCACCATCAACCAATACAATTTTTGTGTTGGGCAGTTGCTTACTTAATTCATCAATGTGTTTTTGTTTAAAAGGGTAGGGCTCTGAAGAAAGGAGAAGCAGTTGGCAATTTGCAGTATGCAGTTCTGCCATGTTGATTTCGGGATACCTCTTTTTATTGGCGAAGATGTTTTCAAACCCACATTTTACCAGCATATCATTAATAAAAGAATCGCCACCAACTGCCATATAAGGTTCACGCCAGATCAAATAAGCGGTTTTTAAAGATTTTTTTGAAATTGAAAAATTATAAAAAGCATTTTTTATCTCTTCAATTAATGATAATGCCTTTTTATCTTTTCCGGTTAATACTCCAATATCTTTTATCATCTGCAGGGCATCTTCTAAATTATTAACATCGGTAAGCCAAACAGGGTATTGTAAAGCCAGTTGCTCAATTTGTTCTTTTACGTTTTCTTCTTTATTAGCAATGATAAGATCGGGCCTTAACTGCTGTATGGTATCAAAATTGATCGTTTTAGTTCCACCAACTTTTGTTTTTGTTTTAAACCATGTAGTTGGATGAATACAAAACCTGGTGATGCCCACTGTTTTAGATTTTAAACCAAGATGGTTCAACAATTCAGTTTGAGAAGGTACTAGTGAAATAATTCTCCTTGGCATATAGTTAAGGCTTGAAGTGTTAAGCAAAATCATTTGCTGAAATTACTAAGAATACCGACTGAAAGCATGAATAGTCCAATCAGTTTTCTGTCGGTATAATAGCATCTAATATTTACTCGTAAGCCTTCGGATTACTTTATAAATAAAGATGGTATAAGCAGGATTTAAAACATAAAAAAACTTCCACAGTTTGTTTACTGTGGAAGTTAAAATCTTAACCAGCCAAGCACGTGGCGGTTTTTCAGGATTTCCTCTGGATCTGCTTCTCTAAGGGGGTTACCTTATATGGCAGTGGTCCATTTAATTACTTTCCTGGTTTCAGTGTTCTTCACTTGGGCCATCATCGCTTTTTAAAGCATAGGCCGGATATTGGTTTTTGTTCGGTTTTCAGCCATCATCGCTTTTTACAGCATAGGCAGGATATTGGTTTTTCGTTGGTTTTTGCCATCATCGCTTTTAAGGGCATAGGCAGGATATTGGTTTTTGGTTTTTGCCATCGCCTTTTAAGGCAGATGCAGGATATTGGTTTTGTGACATTACTTTTAGATCCGTTGGTTTTTTTAAGATCTGATTTTTAAGCGAATACTGGTTTTTCAAAGATTTAAAAAGAAGTTGACTGATATTGGATTGTTTGATGGTTCTTCACAAACATTGGATTCAGTTCATTGGTTTTATCTGGATTTTGGATAACGATTGATATTTAATTCCTATCAATCAACTTCTGACACAAAGATGCGGTAGTTTTTTAAATTTTAACAGAGCGTTATTGCTCTATTTTTAATCCATTATATTTACGGGGGAATGCGTACTATTCATCATTTGGGGAGGTGACAGTTACGTGACAAAAAGCGTAAAATTACGTTTTTGAAATAATTTTATATCTGCATATAAAAAATGCTGCAAGGTTAAATGCAACACTGGCGTGAATTTTAGGCCTTAGTAAAATACCTATGAAGTTATTTTGTAAGGCTTTGAATGATATCGTATTTTGTAACAATGTGAAAAGCACCACTTTCATCCCTGCTTAAAACCGCCCCGTTTTCTTTGGTAATAAAAGTACTCAAACGCTCAACCGGGGTTTCAAAAGCTACTTCGGGATAGGCTTTTTCCATTACTGATTCCACGGTTTGCGATTTAATATCCGGGTTACTTAAAATTTTATTAAATAAGCCGCCTGCTGATATAGCGCCAACGCTGGTATCCTTATCCATCACCGGAATATTCTCAATATCATATTTCTTCATCAGCCCGATCGCTTCCAGTACCGTCTGGTCGGCAGATATACTTATCAGGCGTTTACTTCCACGGCCATTAATGATATCCTTAAATGTTTTTACATCCAGGAAACCGCGTTCCATCATCCA
>JANNYY010000494.1:0-1988 GCA_031410355.1 Chitinophagaceae bacterium
GTGATGACTGAAAGACTTGAACTTTCAACTTCTACCGTATCAGGATAGTACTCTACCAATTGAGTTAAATCATCTTTGTTGCGGCCACAGGATTCGAACCTGCATCTTCCGGCTTATGAGACCGGGGTGTTACCATTACACTAAACCACATTTTTATTTTTCTTGTTGGCTCAAAAAGAATCGAACTTTTATCTCCACGTTCGTAGCGTAGTATTCTTATCCGTTGAACTATAAGCCAATCTTTTTTTTATCTGAATAATTTTAGGTTGATTAAAAAGATTCAGTGTATTGCTCTAATCCTGTTAATCTAATCAATCCTCCCAAATCCCCGTTCAGACAACCTTGTGCGACCTTCAGATTTGAACTGAAAACATCCATCTTATGTTTGCCTCTCAGAAAGTGAGGAAGATGACTATGTTGCCGTTACACCAGGCCGCATTCTCTTTATTTCAATTCCCCTTCTTTCTTTACTTCCTTGTTCAACATTCCCTGTTCCTTCTTCATTATTTATCAGGTTGACTCCGGGACTCGAACCCTGTTCTTCACATTCACAGTGTGATACTTTACCGGTTAAGCTAAAGCCAACATTTGTTATTGAGGATAGATTCGAACTATCATCATCAGTGTCAGAAACTGATATGCTGCCGTTGCACCACTCAACAATTTTGCGGTTCGTACGAGAGTCGAACTCGTAGCCTCTGATAGACAATCAGGGATGTTAGCCGTTACACCAACGAACCGTTATAGCTGCAATAATTTTATTGCAACTATGCTTTCACGGGTTTGTAGTCTGTACCGGATTCGAACCGGTATCCTCAAGTAGAAAGCTTGAGATCCTGAACCATTAGACTAACAGACCATTTGTATAGAAGATCCCGATTAAATCGGGACAGCCTCTTCCGCCAGCTGGCGGATGGAGTATCCGGCCAATCGGAATACTTCTATATTTTTAATCAAAGAACTTTTAGAAAAAGGCGTCCTTGTTGCATCTCACAAGGAGCGCCTGTTTTCCTCCTTTCTGCATAATTTACCAAACTAAATTTCATTAAAGGCCCTTGTGCGTTTGCTGAAATTTAAGCAAAGCCTTTGTGCGGCGGCCTTTGGTAAATCCCGGTTGGACTAACTATAAAATCCAATCGGGATAATTTTAAAACCGCACAAAAAAACCCGGTCGTTTTTGGCGACCGGGTTTTACTTATTTAAAGCATATTATGCTTTAAATCGTTTAAACCACGGTCGTTTTTTATCATTATTACTTCTATCATCAATTACTGTAAATCCTGCAATCAACGGCACATAACACGAGCGTATGGGTAAGGATGATTGCTCATTCCGCATTGTAAAGGCTGTATGTTTTAGTTGTTGCATTTATTTTTTTCTTTAGATGCTTGTTTAAATTTATTGCATAAAAAAACCCCAACTTTTTGTCGGGGCTTGTTTTTGAATCAGTTTGTTTTGGTAAACTTTATGATGCAGCATAACATGCCCCGCTATTGCTATAATCCCTTTTCGGACTAAAACAATTCATCGCTTCAATATGTAGTTGTATGCGTAACATGTTTTGTTGTTTAAATTTTGTTTTGCGTTGCAAAGATGAATTTATTTTTTTGATACTGCCAAATTTTTATGAAGAAATTTTTAAAATTTTTTTTGATGTGTATTTTTTACATTGCTGAAAGTATAGTAGGATAAAGGGTTTGAGCGGAATAAAAAAATTTTAATAACCAACCTCTTCCAGCTGTTCAATTGTTGGCATTTCATTATAAACTTTACCATTCAATTCTCTGCCGGCTTTCTTTTTATTGGTTCCGCCCCATTGTTTAAAGAAAAAAGCAACTTTATTTTTTGAACATTGTTCCTGGATATCTAATACCCAGTCCGGATTCATTGGCCTGGGTGTTCTACCGCTTTCGCCACCAACAATTACCCAATCAATCTTTTTCAAATTCATTTTTGGCAAAGGACCGATCAACGGTTCGCAGGAAAGA
>JANNYY010000495.1:0-4562 GCA_031410355.1 Chitinophagaceae bacterium
ATGACCTGTATTTTATTGCTGAAAGGAAAAGCAGGCGTAATAAGGAAAATTCAACTGTTACCTTAATGATATCAAAAGGAGAGGAAAATTTTGCAACGGTTAAAGATGATGCCGCTTTAATGGATAATGCAAAAAAATACCTGGAAAATATTTTACCGATGATTACAACTTATGATTTGGAGCAGCAAATTAATGATCAGCAGGACGCAGTAAATAATGCTGATAAAAAATATAATAATCTTATTGATGAGGGCCAGAGCCTGGAAAAGAAAAGAAAAAATATTGAAAAAGATATAGAAGATAATAAAAAGTACCAGGCTAACCAGGCGATAGAAATTGAAAAGCAAAAGCAAAAACTGGAAGCTTTAAAAGGCAGCCGCAAGCAATAAGTTTATTGAGCAAACCTTGGATTCCTTGTCATGGTAGTATCGGTAAGCGTATTTAAAAAATAGATCAGGTCATTTTTTTCCGTATTGCTGATGGCAATCCGGTTTACCAGCAGGGGATCTACATTAGGTTGGGTAGTAATGATACCTGTACGGTAATGGTCTATCATTGCACCGAGTGAATAAAACCTGCCATCATGCGAATAAGGAAAGGTGAGCTTTACATTACGCAGGCTGGGCACCCTGAATTTAAGCGAATCATTCGGGTCGTTGGTAATCCGCATTCTTCCATAATCTTTTAAAAAGGGGTTTACAGCAAGGCCGGTATTTCTAAAACTGTTATCTGTAAACAGGGGTTCTTTATGGCAGGCGGCACATTTTGCTTTAAATAGGGTATAGCCATTTTGTTCGCTGTAGGTAAATGTGGCTTCGCCTCTTTGCACTTTATCGTATTTTGAATTGGATGATACAATAGAACCCGTAAACTGTGCAAGTGCCTTTAACATACGCTGGCTGTTGATCTCCGCTGTTCCAAAAGCAGCTTTAAAAAGTTTTGGGTAAGCAGTATCTTTTTTTAATTTGTATAAAACGCTGTCTAAGGTTGCTGCCATTTCATTTGGGGCAGTAATGGGCGAGAGGGGCTGCACTTCAATATGATTAATGCCGCCATCCCAATGCAGCTTAGTCATCCAGGCCAGGTTAAATAATCCGGGCGCATTACGGGTGGTGAACGAATTATCAAACCCATGGCTAAAATCGTGCTCGTAAGATGCAAATGCGGCAAACTGCTGGTGGCAACTGGCGCAGGGAAAATTACCGTCTTTACTCAGCCTGCCATCATAAAATAATTTTTTACCCAATTGAAAGCCTTGTTCGCTCAGCCGGTTTTTTGCAAAGATATCTGTAGCCGGTTTGGGCCAGCCAGCAGGTATTTTAAATTCAAGATAATCGGGTATTGAATTAACTGCCTGTTTAGCGGATGTTTTATCTGCAGAGCCGATCAGCAATGCAGACAGCATCGTACTTAACCAAAGCAATATGATAATTTTTATTTTCAAGCTTAATTAGTAATAACCTTTTTTATAGTAAACATTTTACTGTAGTTGTCTGCAATTTTTTTTGCCAATGCGCCGGGTGTAGTGCAAACAGGGTGTTCAGTAATTTTAATGTCATTAGGCTGCTGCCACCATTTGTCAATATCTGCTTCAACTATTATTTCACCGGTTTTACCTTCCGGTATATTTAGTGCCGATGGAAAATTGAGTGAGATATTTTTTAAAACATTATCCACTCCACAAAAACCACCAATATGAAACTCCACTTTATTGTTCACCACTTTTGATTGGGGAGAGCTGCCTTCCAGCTTTGCCATAATGTAGCCGCTGTTCCAGGTCCAGAACATATCGTTCAATGGATCAAGTGCACCTGTTTGCGCACCACTTACATTTTTTAAGCTATCCACCCCAAGCATAAAAGATAAGGAGTGATATGTGCCGGCTTTTACTGCAAAACTAAAACTTAAAGCATCAGCCTTACTTTCATCAACCAGGTGATAGCTTTCATCTTCCTTGATAATGCCGGTATTAAATGCCAGGGAAACATGGCTGATATAGTATTTTAATTTTGATACGGAATATTCCTCGGCAAATGGGTTAATATACCGGGCGGTATTTAATTCAACCGGTTTGCCCTTAATGGTATTTACAAAACTGATCTTTACAATACCTGTGTTTTCATTTGTAGTATCTTTATTTTGATGACCACTTATTGGTAAAAAATAAAACAGGAATACAGGAATTGAAATTAATTTGTTTTTCATCATCTGTATGTTTACCAAATATCACGGCCCACTTTTTTTCTAAAATCCTTCAGTATCCCCACTTTCTTTTTTATTTCAATACGCTTTTCTTTTGCAGCTTTTGATGGTTTGGTTGCTTTGCGGGCCTTGGGTTTAATAAGGGCCTTGTTAACCAAATTGTTCATTTTTTTTATTACATCCAGCTTATTGCCCAGTTGCGACCTGTCTGCCTGGCTTTTTATAAGTAAAAAGCCCCCTGCATTTATCTTTTTAAAGAGTTTTTCCTGTAGTGTTGTTTTGTCTTCATCAGTAACCAATGTGGAAGATTCTATATGCCAGTAACCTTCCACCATTGTTTCTACTTTATTCACATTTTGGCCTCCTTTGCCGCCACTTCTGGCTGTTTTAAACTTGATCTCGTCACTAATATTCAGCATCGTGCCCAATTTAAGCCTAAAAAGTACGAATTTGCAACTATAAACGTTTTATTTAAGTCTTATATTTCGATAAGAACTAATTTTTATACATTTTTGCACATAACCAACCGACAGGAAATGATAAAAAGTATTTACCATTCATTAACGGAGCGAAAGCAACAACATAAAAAATCATTTGCCGTATTGATTGATCCCGATAAGGTAAACGATAGCAATCTGGAACCCCTGATTGAAATGGCGGTTGCTGCCAGGGTAGATTATTTTTTGGTGGGCGGCAGCCTGGTTATTTCAAATTATATAGATGAATGTGTGCAGTTGATAAAACGCAACTGTAATATTCCGGTTATTTTATTCCCGGGCAGTCCCAACCAGGTTAGTAAATATGCCGATGCTTTATTGTACCTCTCACTCATAAGCGGCCGCAATGCCGATATGCTTATTGGCCAGCACGTAATTTCGGCCCCGGTTGTAAAGCAAAGCGGGCTGGAGGTTTTATCAACCGGTTATATGGTGGTTGATGGCGGTGCGCCAACCACGGTTTCTTATATTTCCAATGCATTACCACTGCCTGCCGATAAAAATGAAATTGCTGTATGTACCGCTATGGCTGGCGAAATGCTGGGCATGAAATTAATTTATATGGATGCCGGCAGTGGTGCCAAGCGGGCCATTACCGAAGACATGATAGCCAAAGTTGCTGCCGTTATTGAAGTGCCCTTAATTGTAGGCGGCGGCATTATTGAACCCGAAAAAGCTTACCGCAATTGTAAAGCTGGTGCCGATGTAATTGTAGTGGGCAATGCCATTGAAAAAGATCCCAATCTTATAAAAGAAATGGCTGCTGCCGTGCATAGCGTGGCGGTAAAGGTGTAATTCATCTTTACAAACACAAGCAAAGAACGAAAAGCTGTGATACTTTACAGTGAAACTGAAATACATTAAGTTGAAGTTGTCATACTTTAAAGTGAAGCTGGTATACATTTAAATACAACTCCTGTCATTCTGAAAATAGAGTTCCTTTGCACGCCTTTTTGTAAAACTTACTGCTTACCGTAATAATACCACGTATAAACACGTTGTTAAACGTTATTTTACTATAAAAAAAAATAACTACTTCTACGCTATTTCCCCTTTTTTTTAAAAAGATAACATACCTGTTTTTTTAACAGGTATTCCTTAAAATATAAGGTTTTTGTTCATTTACCGGAAAAAATCAACTTTTTAGACCATAAGCAAAGGTTTTTATGGATAATTATGCAAAATTTTAATTTTCCTGCTATCTTCTTTTAAGTTCTGGCAGGTACATTTAGGGGTTCATGCCTCCTTAGTAGAACTAAGCAACAATATCTAAAGTATTAAATCGTTTTAAGGTAGTTAAACCAATTATCCTGTAGTAGAAAGGTTTCTATGCAAAAATCATTATTTACTTTACCAAATATAGGTGGCGGAGATTTGCTTTGTAATACTTTATGGCAAAGATCAGCCAATATTGGTTGTCTGGGTAAAAGGATCATTTTGGCGATCATACTTTTAGTTTCATTTTTTACACCTGCATCGGCCCAGTTAACAGGCACAAAAACAGTACCTGGTGATTATGCAACGGTAGCTGCAGCGGTTACCGCACTTAATACTGCCGGCGTGGGAGCTGGTGGTGTAACTTTTAATATTGCGGCAAATTTTACCGAAACCATATCTGCAACCATATCGCTTACTGCAACCGGTACCGCTGCAAACACTATTCTTTTCCAGAAAGATCCTTCTACAACAGGAGCTAACCCAATTATTACAGCTTACACAGGTGGAGTGGGAACCCCGGCCACTGCCGCACAGGATGGCATCTGGCGTTTGGTGGGTTCTGATTATGTAACCATTGATGGAATTGATGTAAAAGACAACGCTGCCAATACCACCAATCCTTCCACTATGGAATATGGATATGCC
>JANNYY010000496.1:0-6695 GCA_031410355.1 Chitinophagaceae bacterium
CAAGTAATTTATCGGGCACAGTAAATTATGCCTGGAGCCCGCCAGATTCTTTAAACACACCCAATGCCGCAACTACCATTGCCAGGATAGATACGACCAGACAATTTACATTGACGGTTACTGATAATTACGGCTGCAATTTTTCTGTAACCGATAGTGTGACGGTGTTTATGCAGCCAGTGCTGGTTGCTTTTGCGGGCAACGATACTAATGCTATTATTAACAGGCAGCACCAGTTGATGGCCACTGGTGGCCTTAATTATGTGTGGACACCAACTGCGCCATTGGATAATCCCTTTATTGCTAATCCGCTGGCCGTGCTTACCGCCGATACTTATTTTAATGTACATGTAACAGATGCTATTGGCTGTGCTGATGATGATAATATTTTTATCAAAGTTTATGAAGGCCCCCTGTATTATTTACCCAATGCTTTTACGCCTAATGACGATGGATTGAATGATATTTTTCGTCCCATACCTGTTGGTATCAGGAGTACGGATTACTTCCGTGTATTTAACCGCTATGGTGCATTAATGTTTGAGACGAGGCAATGGATGCAGGGCTGGGATGGAACGATACAAGGCAAGCCATCATCATCCGGCACTTATGTGTGGATGATAAAAGGTGTTGACAAAAACGGGTCTGTTGTTGAAATGAAGGGAACAGTAATTTTAATCCGGTAAGATTCTTATTATCACCCCCGGTGCATAGCCTGCCATTTGCATATTTGCCCATTTGCCCATTTGCCCATTTTTTCTCTTTCCACAATACGTTAATAAATTTTAACTGCACACACTGTCTCCCTGTTTTAAAAAATTGTTATTTTTGTATATGAACTGGACCGAAAAAAAATCTATCCGTATTGCCATCCTGGATATGTATGAAGGCTTTGCCAACCAGGGCATGCGTTGCATACGTGAAATACTTAACCAGTTTGGCGAAAACAATCAGCTTGATTTAACCTGGGATGAGTTTGATGTACGTTTAAAAAAAGAAGTTCCCGATCTTAGTTACGACATTTATATTTCCAGCGGCGGCCCCGGCAGCCCTTTGGAAAGCGAAGGCTGCGATTGGGAAAAAATTTATTTTAACTGGCTCAAAAAAGTTGAAAACTGGAATGATAATCCTGCCTACGTTCAAAAAAAGCAAGTGTTTTTCATTTGCCATTCTTTTCAGTTGGTTTGCAGGCACTACCATATTGCCAACGTAAGTAAAAGAAAAAGCACTTCTTTTGGCATTTTCCCCATGCATTTATTAAGTGATGGTAAAGATGAAATAATCTTTAACGGCTTAAAAGATCCTTTTTATTCGGTTGACAGCAGGGATTACCAGTGTACTGAACCCAACCATAATAAACTGGTGCAAATGGGCGCTACCATTTTAGCCATAGAAAAAGACAGGCCGCATGTGGCGTTTGAAAGGGCAATTATGGCGGTAAGGTTCAACGAAAATATGATTGGTACACAGTTTCATCCAGAAGCTGATGCCATTGGCATGAGCCTTCATTTACAAACCGAAGACAAGAAAAAAACGGTAATTGAAAATCATGGTGAAGCAAAATGGCAAGCCATGATAGATCATTTAAACGATCCCGAAAAGATCATGTGGACCTATTCTCATATTCTTCCCAATTTTTTATTAAATGCTGTTGAAAGTTTGCAGTTGGTAGAAGTTTAGAAATTATTTACATGAATTAATCGAATTACACTAATTACACGAATTTCGAATTGAAGCCGTAAGCTTTATTCATCTCAGGCACAGGTATCACATCCTTCTTATTGATTAATAATTCGTTTAATTCTATTAATTCGTCTAATTCGATTAATTCGTGTTTTATAGTTATTTTTAATCAGCCCAAAAGAAATAAACTAAGCCGTAATTAACATGATAAAAGAATTAAGAGAAAAATTCAACGCCAATTTTACCAAAGAAAAATATGAAGCCTATATGGCTAAACTGGAGAATCTGCACCCGGGTTCCCTTGATTTTAGAAATGCAGAAACACCTGTATTTGTGCCAAATGATTTTACTGCAAAAATGCTGGGTGCCGTTGAAGATATTATTGACGTAATTGTTGATCCAAAATTTATACAGCTTACAGAGCGTGGCATTCCTGAAAATGTAAAAGTGCCTGATGAAAAAAGTCATGCCGAATTTATTGTTTTTGATTTTGGCATCTGCGAAAATGAAACCGGCGAACTGGAACCGCAGTTGATTGAAATGCAGGGCTTCCCTACTTTATTTGCCTTCCAGGCCTTTCATTCGGAGCTTACTGCTGAGTATGCTGAGCTGCCGGATAATTTTTCTCCGTATTTAAGTGGTTATAATAAAGAAACCTATACCCAGTTGCTTAAGGAAATAATTGTTGGAGATTTAAATCCGGAGAATGTGATATTGCTGGAAATTTTTCCCGGACAACAGAAAACAAGGATAGATTTTTATTGTACCGAACAGTTGCTGGGTATTAAAACGGTTTGCCTGACTAAATTAATTGCCGAAGGCTCTGCATTGTATTACGACAATAACGGCGTAAAAACGCCCGTAAAAAGAATTTATAACCGGCTTATTTTTGATGACCTGCAAAAGCAGGAAGGCCTGGGCAATATTGTTGACCTTACCAAAGCCTATGATGTGGAGTGGGTACCGCATCCCAACTGGTTTTACCGCATCAGCAAATTCACTTTGCCCTTTATTGAAAACCCTTATGTACCGCAAACTTATTTTTTAAATGAGTTAAAACAAATGCCCGCCGACCTTGAAAATTATGTTTTAAAACCGCTATTTTCTTTTGCAGGGATGGGTGTGGTTATTGACGTTACTATGGAAGATATTGATGCGGTGAAGGATCCGGAAAACTGGATATTACAAAAGAAAGTAAAATATGCCGATGTTATTGAAACCCCCGATGGGCCTGCCAAAGCAGAGATTCGTTTATTTTATTTTTGGAAACATGGATGGGACAGGCCAAAAGCTGTACACAACCTGGCAAGGTTAAGCAAAGGAAAAATGATTGGTACACGTTATAATAAAAACAAGGAATGGGTTGGAGGTAATGTGGCGTTTTTTGAAAAGACCCCCTAACCCCCTGCCCTTCGGTAATGAGCGTAGTCGAATTACGCTCAGGATGAGGGGGAATTATCGAAGCGAAATTAAAATTGCACAAATGAAAAATGGCTTATTAAGATTTGAATATTACCTGAACCTGTTACAGGATCTTCTTGCAAAATCTTCCAAACAAAAAAACCCGGCGCTTTGGCTGTACCAGCATGATGCCCGTACTCCTCTTTTTATGCTGGAAGCATTGGCAAAACTATATAGTGGCATACACAACAAAAATAAATTCACTAAACTTAAAGCTCATTTTAAATTACTGGAAGATGCCCTGGGGCAGATAGATTACTATGATTCTTTTGCCAAAGAATTTGAAGGTAATAAAATGATGCCCGCAGCAATCACCAGCTATCTTCATGCACAAAGCAGGGAAAAAATACAAAGCCTGAATGAAATTTTAAAAGAAAAGGATTGGCTGGGCGATGATAATACCCGTATTGAAAAGATCAGGAAGAAACTGGCAAAAGCTGACTGGCAAAATGAAAAAGAAGAAATAAAAAGCATCCGGGACTTTTATATAAGCGCCATCAATAAAATACTTGAGTTTATTAACCAGATAGATTTTCATTTTACCAACCTAGAAAATGAAATGCATGAATTCAGAAGAATGATACGCTGGCTCAGTATTTATCCGCAGGCCTTAAGAGGCTGTATACAATTAAGCAAACCAGTAAAAGAAGCAACGGGATATCTTACCAAATACCTTACAAAAGAAATTACAGGTTCGGCTTACAATATAATGCCTGATGTGGTTGACCAAAAATATTTTTTGTTGCTTGATAAAAACCGCTATTATGCTTTGAGCTGGATGATCGCTGAACTGGGTAAATTAAAAGATAGCGGGCTAAAAGCAGAAGTGATAACAGAAGCCCTCTTGCAAACATCTGCAACAAATGAACAGGAGGCTTTGACTGAAGCGTATAAATTATGCGGTGCAGCCCAAAAAACTATACCGCAGCTATTAGCTGAAGCGGGCAATTTAAGTAAAACCTATTGTAAGGAAAAAAACCTGGAGTCGCTGATAACGGGCATAGCAGCGGTTAAAAAATAACTTCCTCTTAAATATCATTAAAAGATTTGGCAGCTTAAAGAATTTATTTATCTTTAACAATATTTTTAGACAAGCCTAATTTTTATTTTAGAATGATAATTAAACATATTTTACTGATTACACTGTTCTTAACAGGCATGCAATCTGTTTTTGCACAACCAGATAAAATAGATGCCGACCGGCCAGACCAGACTGAGAGTGCTGTGACTGTTCCAAAAAAGTGGTTTCAATTTGAAGCTGGGTTTTTAAAAGAGTCAAATAAAAATCCAAATGCAAACCAGCAACGGTTTAAAGATATAGATTTTGAGCACCCCTCATTATTGTCAAAATATGGGGTAACCCAATTCGCGGAGCTGAGATTAATAACTGCCTATGCAACTTCAAGAGGTAAAGAAAATAACACAATCATCGACCGGCAAAATGGAATCTCGAATGTAGAATTAGGTGCCAAAGTAAATTTCTTTGATGAAAAAGGTTTAAGGCCGAAAACTTCATTACTAGCCCATTACAATTTTGCCAGGTTACGTACTTTATATAAAGACACTGTTGATGGTGCAAATTTCCGTTTTAGTATGCAACATACTATCTCCAGAGTAATTTCGCTTGGGTATAATGTTGGTATGGAGTGGGAGCGTTTTGGATCTCCGCCAGCTTATATTTATACTTTGTCGCCTGGCTTAAACATTGGTGAAAAATGGTACGCTTATATAGAAGCATTTGGTTTCATCTGGAAAGATGAAGACCCTGAAAACAGTATTGACGGAGGTGTTGCCTATTATATAAATGACAATTTAAAAGTAGATATTTCGGCTGGGTTTGGGATAAGCAAAAAAGCACCGGATAATTATATGGCGATCGGAGCTGCATTTCGCTTTAAAGCTGGTAAGTAGCTATTGCACCAAACTTTTTACTTTATCAAACAGTTCCTTCCCTTCCAGGTTAATGGCAACTATTTTACCGGTTTTATCTAATAAAAAATTTGTGGGTAACATATCTACAAAAAAACTTGCTGCAACTTTTGAATTCCATCCTGCAATATCATTTACGCCGGTATAAGAGAGTTTATCTTTTTTAACTGCCTTAAGCCAGGCTTCTTTTTTAACATCAAGCGAAACTGCAAACACTTCAAAACCGCTTGCCTTGTATTTTTTATACAATTTTTGAATATAGGGATTTGCGGCCCGGCAGGGTGCACACCAGCTTGCCCAAAAATCTATAAGCACAACTTTGCCACTATAAGATGATAGGTTTACAATACTATCCATAGCATTGGGTAAAGCAATTTCAGGAACCGGCTCTTTTATTCTAAGTTGTGCCCTGCACAAAAACGAGCCCATCAAAACAACAATAATTAACAATGATCTTTTCATTTACAACAATTCTTTTTTTGAAATAAAGACAAAATAAAAAGCAATGTTTTTTTCATGATTAATAAGCATTAAAGATGTTATACTCCAGCCTTAACAGAAAACCTCCGGGAGTAGTGCGGCTCAAATCCTTCACCAAAGGTATCCTGTAACCTGCGTCAATGCGCATACGGCTTAAAAATATAAATTGTACCGATGGTGCCATATCTAAAAAAGAATATCCTGAATTTAAATTAACCTGCCCAAGCATTTCAAGCATCAGGTTTATATTGGTTTGTTTGTAACCCGTGTATTCTTCAGGCAGCATTAATTTACCAACAGATGCAGTATAATTAACCGCATTACGGTTTTTATTACCGTAAATAAATTTTTCTTTGTAATTATCTGCTGCATGTAAATAAGATGCCGAAGCAGAGAAGGCTACTTTATTAATAAGTTTTGTAGCTGTCAATCCTGTTTCATATCCTGAGTTATGGCCGTTTAATTCAATAGCTTTTTGGTGAATATCGCTGTTGTTAAAACTATACCTGCCATACAATGCCATCCTGAAATGGCTATGCACTTCATCTACACTGTAAAACCTGTATTTTATATAAGCCCCACCGCCTTCGGCAACAAAGTTTTTATTGCGGTTGCTTAAAAAAGCTTCTGCATGTACCATTACTTTTTTTGATGCACCCCACATTATTTCGGGTACTAAATGGTAGTTTGTTTCTTTAGTGCTGCTGTTAAACATCAGGTAATTATTTGCCCTGAATCCTAAACTTTTAGCTGCCATATTACTGGCGGGCTCAGTAAATACATAAAGTTCCTGCGCTGCTGCTGTGTTAAATAAAAATATAACCAGCAACAAGATTAACCGTTGCATATAAAAATATTAAAAGCAGTGCCGCAATCAAAATACGGCACTGCCTGGTTAATTAAATAGTTACGTGAAAAACCCTTTTATCGTCGGCTGTGCCTGTTTTGTAACAGCCCATTTTTGTAAGACTGCTGTTCTTCTTAAATTCTTTTGCAGAAACAAAGCCTTTATCCAGGAGTCGGATTTTTTTATCCCCCGATAAAATGTCTTCTTTCACATTCAAAAAATGAAAAACATTATTACCCACATTAATATGCTTATCATTTGAAATGGCAAGTGCATCAAAATGATAGGTAACCGT
>JANNYY010000497.1:0-23189 GCA_031410355.1 Chitinophagaceae bacterium
GGCGGAGGGGGTTTTAGATTCCGCTGCCGTACAAATCAATTGATTCTCCTTTGGCAATAGTTACGATCGCTTTCTTTTTAGAAGGCTTGCGTCCAACTATGTATCCGGCTTTGGTGTATTTTGATTTTGCTTTTGAAGGCACAACAATGGTATTCACACTGTCAACAGTTACACCATAAAAGCTTTCGATTGCTTTTTTTATCTCCAGTTTATTCGCCTTTTTGTTCACTACAAAAGAGTAGCGGTTCATTTTTTCTGTTTGCTTATTAGCTTTTTCAGATAAAATCGGCTTTATTAATACATCTGACGGGTTCATAATTTTAACAATGTGCAGATTTGCAAAAGTGCAAATGTGCTAATTTATAAATTTGAATTCTTGTTTTTTTGTTATTTGCATATTTGCCAATTGGCACATTTGCAAATTGATTTTATGCTTCTACAGCCTCTACATTTTCCTCACTGAATATCTTTGCAGCGCTTTCAGTTAAAACCAAAACATTTGCATTTAATATATCGTAAGTATTTAAATCGCTTAATAAAGTACCGGTTACAGATGGCACATTACGTAAACTTAAATACAGGTTATCATTGTACTCAGGAATAACAAACAATGTTCTTTTTCCTGCAATGTTCAGGCTGTTTAAAATACCTGTGAAAGTTGAAGTTTTTGGCGCATCCATTTTCACATCTTCCAGCACCATGATGGCATTATCTTTAGCTTTATAAGCCAAAGCACTCATCTTAGCCAGGTCTTTAACTTTACGGTTTAATTTAATATCGTACTTGTGTGGCTTTGGTCCAAAAACAGTACCGCCACCTTTGTATAAAGGATTACGCAGGTTACCTTTACGGGCACCACCGGTTCCTTTTTGTTTGTGTAATTTTTTAGAAGAACCTTTAACCTCTGCACGGGTTTTAACCTTGTGCGAACCCTGGCGTTGTGCGCCCTGGTATTGCTTTACAGCCAGGTAAATCACGTGGTCGTTAGGCTCAATACCGAATATTTCTTCCGGTAATTCAACCGTTCTGCCGGTTTGCTTTCCTTCTATATTTAAAACATCTACTTGCATCTTTTTTTAATTTGCTAATGTGCCAATTTGCAAATGTGCCAATTTAACCACACTACTATTTTAAAAATCTTTATCAATATTAAATTTGAACATCGGCATATTTGCCAATTTGCAAATTGTTATTTTATTTTTGAATTAAAACAATTGAACCGTTATGGCCCGGAACTGAACCACTAACTAATATGTAATTCTTTTCTGCAAAAATCTTAACCACTTTCAGGCCTTTCATCGTTACCCTGTCCTGCCCCATACGTCCACCCATGCGCATACCTTTAAATACACGGCTGGCATCAGATGAGTTACCGATAGAACCCGGAGCTCTTGACCTGTCGTGCTGGCCATGCGACTGGCCACCAACACCTTTAAAGCCATGGCGTTTTACAACACCCTGAAAACCTTTACCCTTGGTGGTACCCACTACTTCAACAGCATCGCCTTCGGCAAATATGTCAACTGTAATTGTTTCACCAATATTTTTGTCTATTTCGCTATTGCGTATTTCCTGAACGAATTTTTTGGGAGAGGTTTGCGCTTTGGCAAAGTGGCCGGTTTCAGCTTTTACGGAGTGCTTTTCTTTTTTATCACCAAATGCTATCTGGAGAGCATTGTAGCCGTCTGTTTCAACGGTTTTCTTTTGTGTAACCACGCATGGGCCGGCTTCAATTATAGTAACAGCAGTTTGCCTGCCACTTGCATCGAAGATACTCGTCATGCCGATTTTCTTACCAATAATACTTTTCATTGTATCTTGTTTATACCCAGCGCTCTCGCCTTAGGTGAGAGATGGATGTTCAATATTTTTTGTTTTAAGAACTTACCTTTTGCTATCCTGAGCGGAGTCGAAGGACCCTCTTACCCAGGCAGTTCATCAGGCTTTGATCTCAACATCAACACCACTAGGTAAGTCTAACTTACTTAAAGCATCTACCGTACGGCTGCTGCTGGTGTAAATGTCTAATAAACGCTTGTGCGTACACAGTTGAAACTGCTCACGTGCTTTTTTATTAACGTGAGGAGAACGTAACACGGTAAAGATTTTTTTGTGCGTAGGTAAAGGAATTGGCCCTGTTACTACTGCGCCCGTACTGCGTACAGTTTTTACAATCTTTTCTGCTGATTTATCAACCAGGTTATGGTCGTAAGACTGCAATTTTATTCTGATTCTCTGTGACATATAAAAAGAACTTTTAAAATCCGTTTTTTAAATTGGAGTGCAAAGGTAAGGGTTGAAAAGTAATTGGCAAAAGAAAGCTGGAAGTTTTTTTGATTTTCTTTACGTTGTAAGTGATAATGTGTAAAACAGGGCGTTTATTGGCAGCACAACACTTGATCTCCTCTATTTAACTAATGAATTATCAGTTCATTAAAGAATTTTTATTGCGAAACCTGCAGTAATGGGTTGATCACAAACCTTTTTTATGGCAAATTCTGCCTGGCAGTAAAGTATTTATCAAAAGAATAACAGTTACTGATCAGGTTTTTAAAATCATCCGGGTGCTTGATTCTCAATTCTTTACTGTATTCATTATCTTCCAAATCCATATCAATATTTAAATCCACTTGCCGATATTTTTCACATCTTGCTGCCATACGCAGGCACAAGGCGGCAAACTGTGGCATTTTTGTGGTTGCCTTTGCCTTTAAGTAATATTCCCTTGCAAGATTGGCCTGGAAGTATTCTTTATCATCTGCCAGATGACTTTTTTGTGCATTACTGGTCCAATAATACCTTTTCATCATCCACGAATTGCCATATTGAGTCATATTAAAATAGCAGTTAGCGGCTAAAAAATAATAGTAATCCCTTTTGGGGTTGTTTACATCATTTGCTTTTTGCAGATAACCTATAAGTGTAGCAGTAATACTTGTTTTTGTAAAAGATATGGTATCTACTATAGTTTTTTGATGCTCAGTATAGAAGTTTGTATAAAACGGATTTGCATCTAGATAATCTTTGTAATAAAAGCGGGATGAACCCCAGACAGAATCATTTACCAGTTTAAATGTATTACAGGCTTCGGTCAATTTATTAAGCCTGATATATTTTGTACCCAGCAAATCGTATAGCCTGTCAATGTCATCATTAACCTGGCTGTATGCCCACACTTCAAAATCATTTTTTTTGTTATCCTTCTTTTTTTTGAAACTGGCAATTAGATCCTCCATTTGATTCACATTGTACTGGGCATCAAGATAAAAAAAGTAATCTTCATAAAAATCTAACTGCAGTGTTTGGTAATTTTTTTTAGTGCGCCAATACATGTTATTATTATACCAGTTATCATCGTGGCTCAACTTTGAATATAATAAGGCCGCTTCTGTAGTATTGCCTTTATACTCCAATTCTCTTGCGATAGCAAAAAGAAACTTATTATTTTTTAATGCTCCCTGCTGCATTATTAATTCCTTGATCTGGCCAGGTATTTTATTATTGTCGGATTGCATTGACACAAGGCATACGGCTTTTATAAGCCTGGCAGGTAAAACATCCCGGGGTATTGTTTTAATAGTATTTAAGCAAGATGCATACTGGTTCGTCATTAATTGCAGGTAAGCTTTTACAGATTTGATCAACTGAGGATTTTCAACTTTCGATATGTTTATTGATGAAATAAACCGCAAAAACCTTTCCGCATATTGCCGGTCTTTTTCAACATTTCTTGATACAAATTTTGAATAATCTTTTATTTCGGAATCATAATAATTATAACGGGCTTCACTGCTTTGTATCGACGGCTGAAAATAAGTATAGTATGGCGTATATATCCAGTCTTCCAGTTTATTGATCTCTCTCAGCAACAAAAAACCAAAGGCCCTGCTATCAGGCTGAAATTGATATAAAGTTTGTAATTCTGCCAATCCCCTGCCAACATTTCTTAGATCGTTCATCAGGCAAATGGCTGCTTTTTCCCGGCTGTTTTTAGCTAATGCCAATATGGAAGCCAGGGGCACCCGCCTGTTATAATGTTGCGCTACAGCAAATCTTTTATCCGGGGCATTGCTGAATACTAAAGCCAGGCAATAGTTTTGCCGGGCCAGGTTGGTATCTGTAAGTGCCCTGAAATACAACGCCCAGTAATCAATGATATCTTTCCCCCTTTTTCTTGTTTCAAAATACTTGCTGTAAAAAAAACTTATCCCTTTTTCATCTGCATTATAGAACGATAGCCGGATCGCCAAAAAAGCATACCGCTTCTGAATGGTTTTATTTTTTGTAGCCTTGATCGTATTTAGTACCCAATTGATCATCGAAGTCCTGGTTGCTATTTGCCCTCTGTCACTCCGCTCCCACGGATCATCAAACCAAGTGTTAAAATCGTTACAGCGTTTGGCAAATTTCAGGTAGTTAACAGCTGCAGTATCTTTGTTTTGCAGCAAATAACTGATCATGGCGTTGCCGCTATTGGCTTCTAATTCACCTTCTGTTAAAACATATACAGCCTTATAAATGCTTGCTGTATCAACTTTATTCTTACAATAGGTTTTCCATAATAAAACGTTCAATACCCTGCCGGCCTCATCATTTGTTGTATAACACTCTTCCGGGTGAAAAAGACTTGCTGAATAATTAAACCCACAAAAATCCTGGTAGCCAAATGCCGCCGGGTTTAAAATAGTAAAACGCACATCTTCTCCATACGGATAATATGGGCCACAGGCAAATGCCCGCAAAATCAAACTACTTAAAACTATTGTACAAATGATCAAGCATTTCATTGCTGTATTTATTTAATGAGGCTTTATCTAAATGAAAAAAACTTATGGTGGTGGTTCCTGTAAAATTGAGTTTAGCTTTTAAAAGCCGGGCTACTTCCATCAACTGCTCTTTACTTACTTCTTCGTACTTAATTTTATCTCCTACTCTTAAAAAAATATCGTTAATAACTGTATCCTTTGTAATGCGGTACCATAGCGGTTTTATTGGTTGTGCTATTTCTTTAACAGCATCCTGGTTGTGCAGGATACCTGCAAACTGGTTGTTTTGAAAACAAAGCATCCAGGAATGAAGAGGCAACGCAATATCCAGGTGCAATGGGTATATTTTTTTTGTGTTGAGGTATTTTTTATTTCGCTCAAATCCAGAATGGAGTTTTTATTTTCGTTTTCCAGTGGATTATTCAGATTGTAACACATTAATGTTGCCTTATCCACCGGTGGTATTCCCATCAATTCGGGGTATTTGTAAGGATACATTCTTAATGTACAGGAGATTTTTTTGCCGGAGATTTTTTTTATAGACTTCAGCAACAGGAAATACTTATCCCTGGTTGCCGCAGTCCAATCGCAGTCTATTTGTAATTCCTCAAAATCTTTATTGTAAAGCATTTGGTCTTTGTATCTCTTGCTTGCCAGGAACAGGATATTACCTGCAAGGGAATCCACATCCGCCAATATTGTATTTATCAAAACATCGTTTTTGATAAATACAACAGGAATAATTTCAGCATTTTCTACAATTTCATGATTATCAAAATACCGGAAATTAACCTGCGCTTTTGAAGTTGGCCTTACGCCATATACTTTACTGAATTCTACTTCAAAATACTTAACATAAAGTTTCTTAACCTCTAATATTTTTACACAATTAATTTCCTTAGGGTCTAAAACAGATTCAGTACTCTTCCAGTAATAAAAACCACGTTGTATAGCATTATCAGGCTGATGTTTGCATGAAAAAAATGCAAAAGAAAAAATCACAAAAAGTACTGCGGTTGCGGAACGGCTGAGAGCGGTCATTGCGGTGATGGGAATTACCTGTAATGTATAATTCTTTAATGAGTATTGAATCTGTTTTAGAATTTAATTAACAGGTTAACATCCTGCTCTACATTATTACACTCTTTTTGCCAGAAATCTTAAAGGCTTCAGTAAATAAATTATGCTATTGCAGTAGTTACTTTATTGCTGCGTTACACTTCCCCCACTGCTAACCGATTTATTTACTGTTGCCGCACCATGATAAGTAACACCAGCCCCACTGCTGGCGGTTGCATTTAAACTTATACTTGCATGCACTTTGGCGCTTGCACCACTGCTTACTTTTACTATAGTATTTTCGCTTAACAGCTCCCAGGATTTGATTACAGCCCCGCTGGAAGCCTCGGAAGAATAAGTTTTTGTCTTTCCGCTTAACGTTACAGAAGCCCCACTGCTTACATCAGTTTCTACTTCAGGAGCATCTATTTCGGTTTTAATACTTGCCCCGCTGGAGGCTTTAAAAGTTAATTTACCGGTATTAATCATTACATCCTGAACCACAACATCTGCCGAGGCCGAAGCATGTATATTTTTTAAAGCAGGTGTTGTTACAGATACCTTCATGTGAACATCGGAATAGTTATTAAGGTCTTCGGTACGTATTTGCAAAGTATTTCCTGATACAGTTGTTACAATATTCTTCATAATATTATCATCGGCTTCCACTACAACTGATGTAACCGGGCCAATTTTAACCTCCACTTCAAAGCTTCCGCCCACAGTAATACCATCGAAATTATTTACTGTACGGGTTTCGCTGATAAAGTTTCCGCTGCCGGTTGTATGGTGGCAGGAGGCTAAAATGACAAGTGTAAAAAGAAAAAAGAGAATACGTTTCATGGCAGTTAATTTGCGCAAATATAAAAAAAGTTAACCTTAAACTGAAACATACACAGCCAATAACGCCAACTAATTATTTACCTTCGCTGCTCTATGACAGAAAAAATACTTATTCTTGATTTTGGATCGCAATACACACAGCTTATTGCCCGTACTGTAAGGGAGGCAAATGTGTATTGTGAGATCATTCCGTTTAACGCAGCAATAGTTTACGAACCGGGTTTAAAGGGTATTATACTGGGCGGTTCGCCTTTTTCGGTTAATGAAGCAAATGCCCTGCAGGCTGATGTAAAAGCTATGACAGCAAAAGTGCCTGTACTGGGAATTTGTTATGGTGCCCAGCTAACCGCAAAATTATTTGGAGGCCGCGTTGAAAAGAGTGATAAAAGAGAATATGGTCGCGCCATTTTTACCATTGAAAAAGAAGATACCCTGTTTCAAAATATTTCTGCCTCATCGCAGGTTTGGATGAGCCACAGCGATACTATTAAAGAACTGCCTGATGGATTTGAATTGCTGGGAACAACAGAAAGCATACCCATAGCGGCTTTTAAGCGAAAACCCCCTCCGCCCCCTGAAGGGGGAACCAGCGGAGAACTTAGCGATGCTGTAAACGAACAAGGATCAACGGGCAACGATCAACCCTTGTACGGCTTACAGTTTCATCCAGAAGTTTATCATTCTGCCGAAGGCAAAAATATTATTAAAAATTTTTTGGTAAATATTTGCAAGTGTAGCCAAAGCTGGACTCCCGCTCATTTTATTACCGATACTGTTGCAGCACTAAAAACCCAGATCGGCACTAAAAAAGTAATTATGGGCCTAAGTGGCGGTGTTGACAGTACGGTGGCTGCTTCATTAATACATAAAGCCATTGGCGAAAACCTCTACGGTATTTTTGTTGATAACGGAGTTTTACGTAAAAATGAATTTGAAGAAGTGCTGGCAACTTATAAAAAGCTGGGCTTACATGTAATTGGTATTGATGCCAAAGAACACTTTTACAAAAAACTTGCCGGTAAAACAGATCCCGAAGAAAAGAGAAAAGCTATTGGCGGCGGATTTATTGAAATTTTTGATGAAGAGGCACACAAGATAGAAGGCGTAGAATTGTTGGGCCAGGGAACGATTTATCCGGATGTTATTGAATCGTTATCGGTACACGGTCCATCGGCAACTATTAAATCGCATCACAATGTTGGGGGATTGCCGGATGCGATGAAACTTGGACTGGTAGAACCATTACGTTCCCTGTTTAAAGATGAAGTTAGGCGGGTAGGCCTGGAGCTGGGTATTCCGCATGAAATGCTTTTCCGCCATCCATTTCCCGGACCGGGATTAGGAATAAGAATTTTGGGAGAAGTGACAGCGGAAAGGGTACGGTTATTGCAAGATGCAGATGCGATATATATTAATGGTTTAAAAAAATATAATTTATATGCAACCGTTTGGCAGGCTGGCACCATTTTATTACCAGTAAAGAGTGTTGGTGTAATGGGTGATGAAAGGACCTATGAATTTACAGTTGCATTAAGGGCTGTAACATCGGTTGACGGTATGACAGCAGACTGGGCTCATTTACCTTATGAATTTTTAGCCAACATAAGTAATGAGATCATAAATAATGTACCGGGTATAAACCGGGTGGTGTATGATATAAGCAGTAAACCACCGGCAACTATTGAGTGGGAGTAAAAGGGAATTGGGAATTGGGGTTTAGAGGTTGAGAAGTTTAGGGGTTTAGGTGTTTAGTTTAGTTTAGATTTTATAATTTGAATATAGATTATGGATAAGAAATTTATTTTAGGAACAATTTTTATACTTGCCGCTTTCAGTTCTGCAAAGCTTTATGCCCAAAATGATACAGTAAAAAAAGCACCTGTTTTTAAAGTTGGGATCTTTGCACCGCTTTATCTTGATTCTGTATTTTCAAAAAACACATTTAAGTACAGGCAGTCTGTTCCGCGTTTCATTATGCCTGCTCTTGATTTTGTACAGGGGGCCTTAATAGCATTAGACAGCTTACAGGCCGGCGATGATGATATTGATGCAGGCATTTACGATACCAAATCATTTACTGAAAAAATACCTGACCTTATACGTTTAAAAAAATTAGATAGCCTGCAGTTAATTATTGGCAGTGTTAAAGATGAAGAATATGTACAGCTTGCTGAATTTGCATTGCAGAAAAATATTCCTTTTATATCGGCTACCTATCCAAATGTTGCCGGCATTAGTGCAAACCCTTTTTTAGTGGTTATGAATTCGACCCTTAAAGCCCACTGTGATGCCATATACAGTTATTTATTACAAAACCATGGTACAGATAAAATTTACCTGTGCCGCCAAAAGGGCACGCAGGAAGATATGGTAGCAGCTTATTTTAAACAAATGAACGAACAGGACGGCAAGCCTCTATTGCCCATTGAAACATTGTATTTTGATAATAATCTAAATGCGGGTTTTCTTAAATCAAAATTAGACAGTAACCGCAAGAGTGTTCTTATTGGAGGAAGCCTTGACGAAACTTTTGCAGTAAATATTGCCAAAAGCAGTTTCAGCCTTTGTAAAACATATCCTATTACCCTTATTGGAATGCCCAATTGGGATAATTTTTCTTCGCTCTATAACAAAAAAGATTTAGCCGATTTCCCTGTTTACTTTACCACTCCTTTTTATACTGAGAAGTATGATGCATTTAGCAAAGCTCTTACTGCAGCTTATTATAAAAAATACAAGGGCAAGCCCAGCGATATGGCCTTTAAAGGATTTGAAACGGTTTATTTATTTACAAAACTGCTGGCCAAAAATCCTGATGATTTTATGAGCCACATTAATGATAAGACTGTAAATGTTTTTTGTGAGTATAACTTTAAACCCGTAAGGCTGAACAGTGAAATTGCCATACCTGATTATTTTGAAAACAAACATTTGTATTTAATTAAAATACTAAACGGTAATATTTCCAGAGCCTGGTAATACAAAAAAACGGCCACTTCGGGGCTATGTGTTTTTTGTAATTATTTTATAAGATATTTTAGTTGGGTAGCATATAGTATTACAAAAAGCAACGGCAATCCTACTCCAAATATTACGCTCCAGATACTGGTGAACTGCGCTGTACCCATTATTAAAACACTGCCTATAACAGGGGCCAGTTCTCCCGCTACATACATCCAATAACCATCTTTTTTCAATTTACGCATCCATAAAGCACCCATAAAACAAAGTATAATTCCAATCATCCCAATTATCATAATGGGTACCATATTTTGGGTAGCCAGTTCTATGGCAGCTTTACTTTTTTCCATATCAGCCATTTGTTTGGCCGAAAATTCTTTCCCGGAACTTGCAGCTTTGTCCATCATGTTCAATAAAAACTTATATATCATGGGCATCAATAGCGTAAGCAGGCCAAAAACAGAACATCCAATGAATGTTAAAATGGTAAGTACATTTAAACCAGATGGTAATTTAGGCTTAGCATTTTGATCAAAATTTAAAACATCAGCAGTGTTGTCCTGGATCATAATAGTTAGTTTTTGTACAAAGTAAAAAAATAGTTGCTTAATTCAAAAACAAATCTAATTAAAGTTTGAATCAGGAAGGCACTTATAAAATTCTATTATAAAAAGATTGCGGTATTATTTTTTCTGTTTCAATTTCAGGTAATCTAAGAAATATACAATCTTCACAGTTATTTCATTACTGTGCGGGTTATCAATCACCCTTCCAAAATTTTTAATATAGGTGGAGTTAGTATAAGGATCAATATTAACATTAGTACCAAGTGCATTCTTCCATGCCAGGGTTAACCTGCTGCCCGGTAAAAAATCCCAGGTAAAAAACATATCCACATTAAAGCTGTTGAAATTTAAATTTTGATTTGCAAAAAATGTAGTGTCTCTCCAGTATCCATCGGGATTTAAATTATAAAAATTGGTGTTTTGCAATAAGGACCAGTAATGCCGCATACGGATATTCAAATTCATTCTTGATGTAAAATTATATTGACCACTTATAATGGCGGTATTTGTTTTTACATTACGCCGTGCTATTACGGGCGATCCATTTAAATTTAAAAGCAGGGAACCATCCCGCTTTATAAATGCACCCCAGTTACCCCTGTCCTGTACAATATCCATGCTTGTGCTTACCTGGAATTTATCATTGAAGCGGTAACGTAATCCCAAATTACCCGCCCAGTAAGGATCTCTAGGTAAAGGAGATTCTGCGCCGCCGATCTTCCAGCTTACATATAATTTTTTTCGGCTGTCGGTACTGCCGTTAAAACCCAAATAATAATAAGGAGTGCGACGCAGGAAATAACCAGTATAAACATTTGAATGAACAAAATAATCTTTATTCCAGCCGGGGCTGCTCTGAAAATTAACTGTAACATCCCAAAAATTTTTAAACAGAAAGAAAGCATTGGCATTCATCTGTAAACTTGCCCATACAAAAGGTTTATACAAATGCACATTGGCAAAACTTAGTTTGTAATTATGATTTAGAAAATGCCGGGTTGGCTTATTCATATTATAACTGATGTTGCCCGCATATTCAAATGAATTATTGTTTTGTAAATAACCCAGGTCGTTGGGATCGTATTTATCACTTTCTACATTTACTGTGCCCCTGTATTGAATAACACCGCTCACTTTACCAAAACCGGCAACTGTGGTAAAACCATTTTTATTTCCCAGCTTACCCCAAATATTGCTGTACCTGCCGGTAAAAGAAAAATTATGGTAATTTTTTTTATCAAATAAAGAAACATCAATACTGCTTACATTGGCATTGCGGCTGTTGCCTTTGCGTAATACATTGGTATTGGTGAGGCTAACTGACGAGCGGTTTTTTAATGCCTGGTCCAGCACAATAATATTATAATTGGTGAGTGGCTCGGTTAAAATGCTGGAGTCTTTAGCGGTATTAAGATTTCTTATTTTTGCATACATAGGCGCCGAAATGGCGTTAAATATACCAATGCCCAGGTTTCCTTTTGTGCGGCCCGAAAATTTTGTAGCATTATACAACCTGGTTATACCCGGGTTTTTAATGATCTTATAATTATTATTATCTCCATAAGTCTTTAAAACGCCTGAAGAGAGGCCAGGTGCATTACCAATTCTCCTGGAATAAAACAGGCCGGCCTTATTAAAAAGTTCGGTTCCCTCGGTAAAAAAAGGCCGGTAATCATCAAACTTAACCTGGAACGGAGAAAGGTTTAAAAAAACATTATCACTTTGCACCTGTGCAAAATCGGGTATCAATGTCATATCAAGCGTAAAGCCTTCGCTAACGCCATATTTAACATCCATGCCACCGCTTTTAAGGTACTCAGTAACATTACCCATTCCAGTTGGTGAAATTCTGAAACCTCCGGAGAGATATGGTAAAAAAGATAAGCGAAGTGGTGGGGTTATTTTATTTAACCCCGTCCAAACACCCCATTGATTTAATTCACCGTTAATAATCGGATTAATTTGATTCCATACACTGTTTTCATTTTCGGTTCGGGTAAAACGTGCAAAATTTATTCCCCAATCCTGCTCATCTTTTTTTGAAAACCTGATGGCGCTTAAAGGAATTTTAAATTCTGCTACCCAGCCATCAGCCTTTATACTTGTTTTACTCTCCCAAACGGCATCCCAACTGTAATCATAAACAACCCCTGCACCTTGAGAAACTTTATAATCGGCCTGAACATTAGATGGAGAAACTTTAAAAACAAAGGCATTTTGCTGATCATGATAGGTATCAAACCCTACTGTAAAAATATCCACATCCTGCCGGTCAAGTACGTCACGGGCAGTTAATTGCTTTCGTATATTGGCAGGGTTATCATACATATATGCACCCACATAAATTGCTGTATTGTCGTAAGCAATCTTCACTTTTGTATTTCGTTTTGAAACTTTACCAAAAACCGGGGAGTAGGTTATAAAATCACCTGTTGCTTCAATATTTTTCCACGCTTCATCATCGAGGTTACCATCTATTTTTATTTGCTGATTAATCTTAATTGCCGGCATACTCCTTACCTGTGCGTAGATAAGGGTGGGGATTAAGTACAGGATTACAGATATTATTAAGCGGGTTAGCATTTGATATTCATCAAAGATAAAATATTATCAGAAAAAATAATCAACGGCATTTACTAATTTTCATTTAAAAAGATACAAAGTGTTATTTCTTTCTTCGTTGTAATTCTTTTTTTATCAGGTTTAATTCCCTGCCTGTTTGTCCCGACACGGAACTATTTTCCTGTGCCCGGCGCATTAAATAGGGAATAACATCTTTTATAGGGCCAAAGGGCAAATATTTACTTACGAAACAACCCGATTTGGCAAGATTAAATGTAATATTATCGCTCATACCATATAACTGCGAAAAATGAACGTGAGGATGATTATGCGGCAGCCCTTTTTTATCCAGCAGTTGAGTGGTATATAAATTACTGTATTCGTTGTGCGATGCTACAATTACTTCAATTTTATCAAGGTGGTCAATACAAAATTCAACAGCGGCATTATAATCATTATCACAACTTTCTTTATTGGGTTGAATGGGCGATGGATAATTCATTTCAGTTGCACGGTTTCTTTCTTTCTCCATATAAGCACCTCTAACTAATTTTACCCCTAAAATAAAATTTCTTTCAGCCGCCGCTGCATAACAATCTTTTAAAAACTGAAGGCGGTCGTGACGGTAAAATTGTAACGTATTGTAAATTACAGCTTTCTTTTTATTAAAAATATCCATCATCAAAATCGTCAGTGCATCAACAGGGTCCTGTATCCAGGTTTCTTCTGCATCAATTAAAACGCCAACATTCTTTTTATCTCCGGCTTCGCATAATTGCTGGGTACGTAATCTTACTTTATGCCATTCTTCTTTTTCAATGTCAGATAATGATTCAACAGCGGCCAGGTAACGTTTCATTAAAGTGCCCGGCGTTTTATGCATCACTTCATCTAATTTTTCCAATAAAGAAAACCTGGCAAAGCCCGTTACCTTAACACTCATAAACGGTATGTTGTGCTGCGTGGCGGCATAGTCAATTACCTTCTTAAACTCATCACGTGCATACTCAAAATTTTCCTCCCCTTCCTTCCCTTCTGCACCATAATCTAAAATAACCTGCACATTATATTTTTCGAGTTTGTCAGCAACTTTCGCTGTTTCTTCCAGCGTTTCTCCTCCAACAAATTGCTTAAAAATTGTTTTCCTGATCAAAGTTTTTGTAAATGGAATATGCCATTTTATAGCCAGGGGTGTAATTTTTAAAGCTGCATTAACCAGCAGGGGCTTACCCATTAAGCCAAAAAGAAAATTTGCTTTTTTTAATTCTGCATTTGATTTGGCAGCAAAAGCAATCTCGGTATTATCGAAAGATATATTAGTTTGATCTGTCATCATAATTTGCAATTCGTTAACCGAAATTGATGAAACAAATACGAACTGCCAAATATTTAAGTATGATACATATCTTCTTTACATATATGCTAAAGAAACATCCGTTTAAAAAAAGCTTAAGCTTAAGTACCCGTTAATATAGTTGAGCATGAGCAGCAGGATTAAACAACTTATCTTTGCAAAGTATCTTTATAAAACATTAAGAAAATGGAGAAGAAAGCAAGTGAATCGCTGGTAGTGATGACCGAACTGGTTTTACCAAACGATACCAACACTTTTGGTAACCTGATGGGAGGGCGGCTGATGTACTGGATGGATATTGCTGCAGCCCTGGCTGCCATGAAGCATTGCGCTGCCCCTGTAGTAACAGCATCTGTTGATAATATATCTTTTGAAAACCCGATAAAGCTGGGAAATGTAGTACATATTGAAGCAACTTTAACCCGGTCGTTTAACAGCAGTATGGAAGTTCACTTAAATGTTTGGGGCGAAGATGTGATTCAGCAATACAGGTATAAAAGCAACGAAGCATATTATACATTTGTAGCGCTTGACCCCAATGGCAAGCCCAGGAAAGTTAATGAACTGGTACCTGAAACCGAAGATGAAAAAAAATTATTTGAAGGCGCATTAAGAAGAAGGCAATTAAGACTGATACTTGGCGGCAAAATGAAACCTGAAGATGCGGTAGAGTTAAAAGCATTGTTTGTTAAGGATTAAATATCCTGCGGTTCATTTACCGGTTTAAATTTTTTACTCTGTTCAATAGCATCCATAATATCTTCCAGAATTTTTTCTGTTGAATCCTCGTAATTTATTTGCATGGCATCTTTAAAAGTAACTGACAGGCGGGTACCTTTTTTAATAAGCTTAAGGCCTTTTTTGTCAAATGCTGTACTAAAGCCATCTATAACTACAGGTATTACTATTGGCTTAAACTGTTTAACAATAAAGGCGGTGCCCTTTCGTCCCGGAACAAATGGAGTGGTGGTGCCCTGCGGGAAAGTGATTACCCAGTTTTTTTCGAGGGCCCGTGAAATTTTACGGGTATCACTGGGATCCAGGCCTTTTCTTACTTCTTTAGTTTCACTTACCCATACTCTTTTTATCATAATTGAACCCGCCAGTGCAAATATTTTGCTCAGCAGGTTTTTCTTCATAGTTTCTTCTGCCGAAACAAACTGTACACGGGTATAAGGCCACAACAAATAAAAAGGAATACCCAGTTTATTTTTTTTACGCCAGCTTACTGCACAAAAAATGTGTAAAAAGGCAATTACTTCTGCAAAATAAGTTTGATGATTGCTTACAAATAACACGTTTTGTTTTGGGAGTTTTTTTAGTTTTTCCATCCCGTTTACCTGCAACTTATTAATGATGGCCAGCGCCGGAAAAGATATAGCGCCAATAACTGTATAAACCAATCCCTTTACAAAACCCGAATTTTTAAAAGCTGTAAGCAGTTTACGCATGTATCAATCTTTTATTGCAATTTATATAAACTAAGTATTAATAAACATATTTTAAATTATAATCACAGCATAAAAAAATGAATTTAAAACCTGTTGTAAAATAAAATCAAAAACAAGAGTTCTGCCGGTATTATATTTGCAGCTACTAAACGAATATCCGGCGCTACCAATTTGGTTACACTTTTTTGTTTTCCGGCTGCTGAATAAAGGGCAAAAAAAAGTTGCTTTTAAAAAAAAATTAAAGAATGTTGTTTTTTTTGTAAAAAAAAGTATATTTACAAAATAGTTATGCAAGCAGAACTTAAAACCTGTTTTTAAATTTTTAAACTAATTATTTATTCATAAATCAAAAACTACACAATGAAAAAGTTATTACTATCTTCAATAATCATGTTTGGGATTTGCGGTTTTGTAACTGCTCAAAACGCACCATCGAAATCTAAAAAAGCAGAAACATCTGCAAATTCAGCCACTCCAACACCTCAAAAAGCTGCAGTAGCACCTGTAGCAGCCACTACTGATGATGTAAATGCTGCAAGGCCTGCCAGCGACAAAAACAAATCTGCAGCCGTACCTGCAGCCACTGATAAGTCTGCTAAAGTAAAGCCTGCCCAGGCTGCTGTTGTAAGCGCTGATGGTGTAGTAATTACAGCACCTGATGCAGCAAAAGATAAAGCCGCTGCCGCTAAAGCTAATGAGTTAAAAAAAACTAAAGACAACTAATCTTCAGGTTACATAATTTTAAAAAAAACACTCCATAAACGGGGTGTTTTTTTATTTCGGCAAGTTTTTTAACTCTACTCAAAAAAAAAGCAATAATAATAATTACTCTTAATTATTTCATATAATCAATCCCTTTAAATTATCATTTTTTTTATACAACAGGTTGATTATCAAATTTTAGTTTAAGAATAAATTCTTATCTTGCAAACTCATATTTAATCAGGTAACCCCACAATTAACTACTCCTCTGCAGTTTGTTTTTGAGTTATCTGTTATTCATTAACCTAAATTTTTTATATGCACAAAAAAACTACTTTACAAAAATTTACTGTTTTTCTGCTCAAAACGATCCTTCCGGTTCTTGTTTTGAGTTTTGCATTTCAGGTAACCTCTGCCCAAAAATTAGCAGGAATGGTCCCGGATGTAAAGAAACAACCTCAGTCTGTAGCAGCAGTAAAAACTGTTGACAGAACTGGCCTTACCAAAGAAATGGTAAAGGCAGAAATGAGCAAGCTTGCCCTACAAACACAAGCTGCTGAAAAATTACTTTCTGATAACCCGGTATTTAATGCAACTTATACCGGAAAGGAAGCAAATTTTGGTGGAACACCTACAACAAATGTTGCCTGTCTTTTTCCAGGCTCATTAGTTGCAGGTGATTTAACCATGCCGTTAAGGTTATTCAGGCCTGGTACTGCAGGCGGCACCTGTGCGGCACCACAACCTTTTCCTGGTACAGCAGGTGCAGGTCCCTATTTTTATGACACATACACCTTCACCAACACAACTGGTGTATCTGCGTGTGTAGTAGTAAATTTAACTACCACAGATATTACAAATGCCAACATTCAGTCAGCAGCTTACCTGGGTACATTTAACCCAGCCAATTTAGCTGCCAACTATATTGCAGATCCGTATGTTAGTACAGGTACTCCGGCAGCACCAGCCGGTTTAACTTTTTCTTTTAACCTGGCTAACGGAGCTACAACAGTGATTGTTGTTTTTTCTGCAAATCCGAATGGAACTCCAGCGGGTACTGCCAGCAATTATACGTTAAGTATTGATGGTCTTACCAGTGCATGTACACCTCCACCGCCGTGTACTCCGCCTACATCTTCTGTTTTAAGCCGCGTTGGAAACCCTACAACCTGTACGGGTTCTACAGCCAATTTAAAAGTTGATATTACTGGCGGTAACTCTTCAAGTTATACAGTTACAATTAACGCCGCACCAGGTGGTAACTTTGTAGTTAATAACTATGTAAGCGGTTCAAATATTCCTGTAACGCCTGCTGTTACTACAACATACTCTTTGGTATCAGTTGTTGCAACAGGTAATGGCACCTGTATTGGAACAGGTAATAGCGGCAATCCTACTATTACTGTTTTGCCGGCTACTATTACCCCGATAACTATTGTTGACGATCCGACCGGCCCTCTTTGCGCAGGCGATCCAAAACGATTAACAGTAACAGGTGCGCCGGGTGGACAAACAGTTTCAAATCCTGCACCAATCACTATTAACTCTGTAGGTATTGCAACTCCTTATCCTGCTAATTTAACTGTTACCGGTTTGCCTGCTACAGGTGTAACTGTGCAATCGGTTACATTAACAGGCCTTAACCATACATGGGCTGGTGATCTGGATATTGCACTACGTTCTCCAACCGGAACAAGCGTAATGTTATTGTCTGATGCCGGTGGCAGTGCTGATTTCATTAATAATACCATGATCTTCAGCGATGCAGCTCCAGGTATCTTTACAGTTCCTCCCCCAGCCAATGCAACTGCAACCGTAAAGCCTACAAATACTGCCGGTCCTGATGCATTCCCTGCACCTGGTCCTGCAAGTGTACCTGCAAATCCAACTTTAGCAACCTTTACAGGTGATGTTAACGGGGTTTGGGAGTTATTCATTAACGACCAGGCTGCAGGTGATGCAGGAAGCGTTACAGGTGGATATAGTATTACATTTAACACACCAGCAGCACCTCCGCCTGTAGGATGGACTTTTGTATGGTCGCCTGCCGCTGGCTTAAGTTCTACAACTGGCAATCCGGTTGCTGCTTCACCAATGACCACTACAACTTATACAGTTGTTGGTACAGCTCCGGGTGGTTGCCAAACCTCAGCGGCAATTACAGTTTTTGTAAATCAAAGGCCTGCTGTTGTTAACAATCCAAGAGATACAACAGTATGTGCCGGTGGTACTGCTACATTTAGTGTAACAGGTACAGGTGCCGGTTTAACTTATCAATGGCAGTTAAGTACTACAGGTGCAGGTGGCCCATGGTCAAATGTTACCAATGGTGGTATTTATAGTGGTGCCAATACATCTACTTTAACAATTACCGGTGCTACAGTAGCAATGAGCGGCTATCGCTACCGTGCGGTTATCAGCGGAACATGTTCTCCTGCAGTAAATTCAACAGGAGCCATTTTAACTGTTAACGCTTTACCAGTATTAACAATCTCACCGGCCAGCCCGGTGTGTGGTGGTGTTGCAGGCATTAGTGGTACTGCATTAACTGCAAGCGGAGCAAGTACTTATACATGGTCTCCAGTTACTGGTTTATATACCAATGCAACAGCAACTACCCCTTATACAGGCGGTAATGCGGCTACTGTGTATGCTGCTCCTGCTGTTAATACAGTTTATACAGTTACAGGTACTGCAACAGGTACAGGTTGTTCAAATACGTCTACAATTACTGTAGTTTACACACCTCCTGCTCCTATTGTAAATCCTCCATCAGTAACCAAATGTGTTACGGATGCTGCGGTTCAATTATGCGTAACTTCATCTTTGGCACCTTCACCATTTACCACCAGCTATGCTTCTGGTAATATCAGCGTTCCAATACCTGAAGGTGCTTTTCCGGCTCCACCGGCAACTGCGGGTGTTTCTACAATAAATGTTCCTTTACCTTCAACTGCACAGATAACTAACGTACGGGTAACTATGAACATTACTCATCCTTATGTTGGAGATGTGGTTGCGGTATTAAAAGCCCCAAATGGCCAAATTATAAATTTAGATGCCATTCTTAACAAAACCAATAATGCAGGCGCTAATTTTGTAAATACTGTTATTAGTTCAGCAGGTACTACCTTACTAAGCGCAGGTACTGCTCCGTTCACCAATACATTTAAAGCAGATCTGGTTGGTGCTACCTTTACCGCATTTGGCTTCACACTTGCAGGTGGCCCCGTTGGATATACACCAACACAAACTACCTGGCTACCAACTTACAGTACACCAAATGGTAACTGGACCTTAGCAATGTATGATGTTGGAGCTCCTGATCTTGGTACATTAACCTCATGGTCAATAGCATTTGATTATCTGTACGGTCCTCCAGCCGCCGGTGTTTGGACGCCAGCAGCAGGTTTATTTTTAGATGCCGCGTCTACCATTCCTTATGTTGCCGGTACGCCTGCAACCTGTGTTTACGCTAATCCTGCACCCAGTGGAGTTTATCCATACCAGGTTACGGTTCAAAGTGTAGGACCAGATGCATTCCAGACAATCACAAATGCTGCACCTATTACAATCACAAATGGTGGCTCTACACCTTATCCATCAAATCTTGTAGTAGCTGGTTTACCAACTACAGGCACTACTGTTGAATCAGTAACGCTTACAGGCCTTAGCCATACATGGTCAGATGATATTGATATTCTGTTACAATCACCAACGGGTGTTAACGTTATATTGATGTCAGACGTTGGTGGTGCAACTGCACCTGCTAACGTAACTTATACATTCTCTGATGCAGGCCCAGCAATGGGTACTGCAGCTAATGCTACAGGAACATATCGTCCTACCAACCTTGTTGGAACATTAGGAGTTGAGCCTGATAACTGGCCTGCACCTGGTCCCGGCACAGTTACTCAAACAGCACCTGCTTTATCATCATTTACCGGAAATCCAAACGGAACATGGAAGTTGTTTGTAGTAGATGATTTTGCCGGAGATGATGGATCAATATCCGGTGGTTATAACATCAGGTTTAAATATGCTACTGCGGGTTGCGTATCACCGCCAAGAACTGTTGTTGTAACGGTTAACCAACCAGCCGCAATTACTACTCAACCTGTTAACCAGACAGTGTGTACCGATAAAGTTGCCACATTTACGGTAGCAGCAACCGGCAGTGCACCGTTAAGTTATCAATGGCAGGTAAGTACCGACAATGGTAACACTTTTACCAACATTACCAATGGTGGTGTTTACAGTGGTGCAACTACGGCAACCTTAACCATTACTGCGCCTCCGGTGAGTATGAGTGGTTATGTTTATCGTGTTATTGTACAGGGTGCTTTACCTTGCGCAAGTGTAATCTCATTCCAGAGAGTGTTAACTGTTAACCCTTTGCCAACCATTGTAATTTCAGCCAGTCCTTATACCAGCTTATTGCCTGGTTTAAGAACCACGCTTACATCAAGGATTTCACCGGTGGCCGGACAGCTATTTACCTGGTTAAGAAACGGAGTAGCAGTTCCTAATGCTTCTACCGGCACACTTTCCAATATTGATGTGGATGGACTTGGTGATTACCAGTTAAGGGTTACAGACATTAACGGATGTACCAATGTATCCAACATCATAACAATTAAAGATTCTGTAAGCGGAAAATGCTTCATCTATCCTAATCCAACCAGTGGTAAATTCCAGGTTAGATATTATAGTGTTGCAAACAACGTGTTACCAAGAACATTAACCGTTTATGATTCTAAAGGTGACCGCATGATGACTCAAATCTATACTATAGGAAGGCCTTATGATAGAATGGATGTTGACATGCGTGCTTATGGAAAAGGATTGTACTGGGTTGAAATTGGTGATGCGAACGGTAGTCGTATTACCATGTGCAGATTGGTTATTCAATAAGACTAATTAATGATTAGTTATACAGCCCCCCGGAAATTTCGGGGGGCTTTTTTTATTTATTATTTTTACCTTTCATTAAAAATTATGCAACATATTCTTTTACTGCACGGGGCCATTGGCGCCATGGATCAATTATCCGGCCTGGAAAATGATCTTGCTGATTCATTTGTAGTGCATCGCATTAATTTAAGCGGCCATGGCGGTTCTCCGCTTAGTGATGAGTCATTCTCTATAAAACTTTTTGCAGAAGATGTATTATCATTTTTAAATAAAAAACAAATGGAAACCATCAATATTTTTGGTTACAGTATGGGTGGATACGTTGCTATGTATGTAGCAAAACATCATCCTCAAAAAATAAATAAAATAATTACCCTTGCCACAAAATATACCTGGAATGAAAGCATTGCAGCAGATGAAACTAAAATGCTTAATGCAGCAAAAATCGAAGAAAAATTACCGGCTTTTGCCAGCAGTTTAAAAGAACGGCATGCACCCAATAACTGGAAAATTGTTTTAGAAAAAACCGCGGCCATGCTTGTTGAAATGGGGAAGGATAATCCACTAAAATCCGATGATTATTTAAGCATTCAGCATGCAGCTTTGTTGATGCTTGGCGACCGGGATAAAATGGTAACGTTGAATGAAACACTTGATGTTTATAAAACTTTACCCCATGCACAACTAGCTGTGCTGCCCAATACCCCACATCCAATTGAAATGGTAAATACCAGCAGATTGGCTTATGAATTAAAGGCATTTTTACTGTAAAATTTAAAGCCGGCTGGCCGGTTCATACCTCCAAATCCTTTAAAATTGTGCAAAACCAGCCGTAACATGCCCTGAGAGCCAAAAATAGTGCAGTTTTTAGTCCAAAAATCAGCGTTCTTTTACTACCTTCGCCCTCCCGTTTTAAAAACCACGGGATTTTTATATGTCATTTATTATTATTAAACAATTAAACGCAGATGCACAGGAAGGTTCTACCGGCGAGACTGGTGAAACTGCTGCGAAAACAAATGTGCCTGCGACTAGTGCCGATACAGTCGGCATTGAACAGACTGAGACTATGGAAACTAATGAAACAGAAACCATTACCGAAGTTGAAACTGAAACAGCTCCTGAAGTTGTAAATGCAGCTTCTTCTGTTGTTGACATGGAAATTAAAGCACCTGTTGAAGAAAAGATTGTAACTGCTCATGACGATTTTGACTGGAGTGTTGACAAGCGTAACGTAACAAGTTATACTGCCGAAGAAAAAGCAAAGTATGACACCGTTTACGACAATACTTTCAAACAAATTGCTGATGGAGAAATGATCATGGCTACCATTGAATCATTAACCAAAACTGATGCTGTTGTAAACATCGGCTTTAAAAGTGACGGCCTTATTTCTTTAAACGAATTCAGGGACATCCCCGGCGGAGTTAAAGTTGGTGATGTGCTGGAAGTAATGGTTGTTGAAAAAGAAGACAGGGAAGGAAATCTAAACCTGAGCCGCAAAAGTGCCCGTACTACAAGAGCATGGGAACGCATTGTGGAAGTACACCGCACCGGTGAAATTGTTACCGGTTTGGTTACCAGCAAAACCAAAGGTGGTTTGATCGTTGATGTATTTGGTATGGAAACTTTCTTACCGGGTTCTCAAATTGATGTTAAACCTGTTACTGATTACGATCAGTTTGTTGGTAAAACAATGGAGTTTAAAGTGGTTAAGATCAACGAAGCCATTAAGAATGCTGTTGTATCTCACAAAGCGCTTATTGAAAGTGATATTGAAGCTCAGAGAGCTGAAATTATGGGTAAACTGGAAAAAGGCCAGGTACTGGAAGGAACGATCAAGAACATCACTGATTTTGGTGCATTCCTTGACCTTGGCGGCTTAGACGGTTTATTATACATCACCGATATTTCATGGGGACGTATCAACCATCCTACAGAAGTATTGAAGATGGACCAGAAACTGAACGTTGTGGTATTGGATTTTGATGATGATAAAAAACGTATCAGC
>JANNYY010000498.1:0-8751 GCA_031410355.1 Chitinophagaceae bacterium
ACCTGCCCGGTGGGTGTGGCAACACAAGACCCTGAATTAAGAACCCGTTTTAAAGGCGATGCTGACCATGTGGTCAATTTCTTTAAAATGATAACACAGGAACTGAGAGAGATCATGGCAGAGCTTGGTTACCGAACAGTTAATGAAATGATAGGCCAGGTTGATGATTTGGAACTGAGAGAAAATATTGATCACTGGAAATATAAAAACCTTGATCTCTCGCCAATTCTTTACAAAGAAAAAAGTTTGGCTTTTACAACTTTGTACTGCAGTGAAAAACAGGATCATGATTTGGGTGATTGTCTTGACTGGAAATTGCTGGAAGCAGCCAAACCGGCCATTGAAAACAATGAGCCTGTAAAAGCATCATTCAACTTAAAAAATATCAACCGTACGGTAGGTACTATACTGTCTAATGAGATCACAAAAAAATTCAAGGCCGCAGGTTTACCCGATAATTCTATTCATTTTTTATTCAATGGTACAGCCGGGCAAAGTTTTGGTGCCTTCAATACAAAAGGAATTACGCTGGAACTGGAGGGTGATGCCAATGATTATTTTGGAAAAGGATTAAGTGGTGCCAGGCTCATCATCTACCCGCCAAAAAACGCAACATTTGTACCAGAAGATAACAGTATTATAGGCAATGTTGCGCTGTATGGCGCTACATCCGGCGAAGCCTATATAAGAGGCAAAGCAGGCGAAAGGTTTGCAGTGCGTAACTCAGGAGCCAGGGTTGTTGTGGAATCAATAGGCGATCATGGTTGTGAATATATGACCGGCGGCTGTGTTTTAATATTGGGCAATACCGGGAGAAATTTTGCAGCCGGCATGAGTGGTGGCATTGCTTATGTTTATAACATCAAAGAAAAATTTGCAGAAAATTGTAATGCAGAAATGGTTGACCTGGATACCTGTGACCTGATTGATAAGAATGAATTATTCACCATGCTGCAAAAACATGTGGAATTCACGGGAAGCACGGTGGCCAAATTTATTATTGATGACCTGGATAATCAATTGCAACATTTTGTAAAAGTATTTCCTAAGGATTATAAGAAGGTTTTGCTGCAGAAAGCTGAACATGCAAAACAGAATGCATAAATAAAAAAATTGCCCGCAGATGTCGCTAATAACGCAGAAAAGATCAGCGGCATCTGCGACATCTGCGGGACACATTAAACACCATGGGCAACCCAACAGGCTTTAAAGAATTTACACGAGAACTTCCCGGCAAACAACCAGTGGAGGAAAGGGTTCAGCATTACAAAGAATTTGTTGAACGCTATACTGATGAAAAATTAAACCAGCAGGCGGGCCGCTGCATGGATTGCGGGGTACCTTTTTGTCATCATGGTTGCCCCCTGGGTAATGTGATACCAGAGTTTAATAATGCAGTATATAACCAGGACTGGAAAGAAGCTTATGAGATTTTAAATTCAACTAATAATTTTCCAGAATTTACCGGGCGCATTTGTCCTGCCCCCTGCGAAACAGCCTGCGTACTGGGCATTAACCAGCCTGCCATTACCATTGAAGAAATAGAAAAGCATATTATTGAAATTGCTTTTGAAAAAGGATTTGTAAAATCCAAAAAGCCCAACCTGTATTCCGGCAAAAAGGTAGCAATAATAGGCTCAGGCCCTGCGGGCCTGGCTGCTGCGGCACAGTTAAATTATGCAGGCCATGCCATAACTGTTTATGAACGGGATGATGCACCGGGCGGGTTATTGCGTTATGGCATCCCTGATTTCAAATTAGAGAAATGGGTGGTTGACAGAAGAATAAAACTAATGGAAGAAGAAGGTATTGTTTTTAAATGCCTGGCCAATGTGGGTGTTAACATTAGCATTAATGATATACTGCGTGAATACAATGCGGTTGTTTTAACGGGCGGAAGTACTACCGCAAGAAATTTATCTATTCCCGGCAGAGAATTAAACGGGGTGCATTTTGCTATGGATTTTTTAAAACAAAATAATAAAAGGGTTGCCGGTAAAGATCTTTTATCTAACCCAAATATTGAAAGTAATATTTTATTTAAAGAGGTACATGCTGCAGAAAAAAATGTAGTAGTGATTGGCGGTGGAGATACTGGCAGCGATTGCGTGGGTACATCCAACAGGCATGGCGCCAAAACGGTAACCCAGTTTGAACTCTTACCAAAACCACCTGCAGAAAGAGATGAATTTATGCCCTGGCCCGTTTACCCCATGTTACTAAAAGAAACCAGCTCACACGAAGAAGGAGCACACCGTAAATGGGCTGTAGCAACCAAAGAATTTATTGGGGACGGCGATGGCAACTTAACTGCCTTAAAAATTGTTGATCTTGAATGGAAGATTGTGGACGGCCACCCGGCCCGGTTTATAGAAACAGAAAACAGTGAGCGTGAAATACCCTGCGAACTGGCTTTGCTGGCTATGGGTTTTGTGCATCCACAACATGTAGGATTACTAACCGAATTGGGGGTAGAACTTGATGCAAAAGGAAATGTAAAGGCTTCTGAAAAAGAATTCAGTACCAATATCTCCAAAATTTTTACCGCCGGTGATATGCGCCGTGGCCAAAGCTTAGTTGTATGGGCCATAAGCGAAGGGCGTGAATGCGCACGTAAAGTAGATGAATTTCTAATTAAAGGCATGAGCACGTTAGAATCTAAAGACACTTCCCTTCATCTTTATATAGGTTAAAACGCTTTTTAATTAATATACCGTTTTAAAATATATAAATTATTTTAAACAAATAATACACATTATTACATTTTATTTTAAAATATATGTTATATTTTTGTGAATTACCCTATTTTTTCACTTACTTTACTTAAATTATTTCAATTATTTTATTTTTTAATGTTTAAACCCAATTAAAATTATGAGTACAGTTAAAGCAAAACAAATTCTGCCATTCATTCTTCTGGTTGCGGTTGCTATTATTGCTATGTTTATTAAACCAGCGGCTGATTATGTGCCCGGCGCTACTGAAACGCAGTACAGTTCCTCCGACATAGCCTGGGTATTGGTTTCTACTGCGCTGGTGTTTTTAATGACACCGGGTTTGGCATTCTTTTACGGTGGCATGGTAAACCGTAAAAATGTAATTTCTACCATGATCAAGAGTGTTGTTGCCGCAGGCATTGTGGGTGTGCTTTGGGTAGTTTGCGGATTCAGCCTTGCATTCGGCGAATCGGTTGGCGGTTTTATTGGTAATCCCACAACATTTGCTTTTTACCATGGCGTAAAATCAGGCGCACCCTGGGCAGGAGCCCCTACTATTCCCTTAACCCTGTTTTCCCTTTTCCAGTTGATGTTCGCCATCATTACCCCAGGACTGGTTGTAGGTGCAGTTGCAGAACGAATCAGGTTTACATCCTACGTACTGTTTATTATCCTGTTTGCCTTTTTGGTGTATGCGCCAGTTGCACACTGGAGCTGGCATCCGGATGGGTTTCTGGCAAAAATGGGAGCCTGGGATTTTGCCGGTGGTACCGTAGTACATATTACAGCGGGTTGCGCAGCTTTAGCCGGAGCACTTGTTTTAAAACGGCGAAAATCTCACCTTGACAATAAAGAAATACCACCGGCCAATGTGCCTTATGTATTAATTGGAACCGGCCTGCTCTGGTTTGGCTGGTTTGGTTTTAATGCCGGTTCTGCACTGGGCGCAAATACTTTAGCAGTAAATGCCTTTGGCACCACTTCTACTGCAGCATCTGCTGCGGGCCTTGCCTGGATGTTTTTTGATGTACTTAAAGGGAAAAAACCTTCCGTACTTGGCTTTTGCATTGGCGCGGTTGTAGGCCTGGTTGCCATTACACCGGCTGCAGGGTATGTGGGCATTCCGCAAAGTATCATTATTGGCCTTGTTGGCGCCCTTGTTTCTAATATCGCTGTTGGCATTAAACAACGCTCAAAAGTTGATGACATGCTGGATGTATTCCCCTGTCATGGTTTGGGCGGCATGGTTGGCATGTTACTTACCGGTGTTTTTGCCAGTACGGCTGTTCATGGCATTGCAGGCGGGCCTAATGGATTATTCTATGGCAACCCCGGCTTTTTTTTTACCCAGTTGAAAGCTATGAGCATTGTTGCAGTATATAGTTTTACAGTTTCGTATGGCATATTCAAATTCATCAACTTTGTGGCTCCTATAAGGGTTAGTGAAAAAGATGAAGAAGAAGGCCTTGATGCATCACAGCATAACGAGAAATACCTGCAGGGAACTTTGCTGGTACACAACAATGGTATTCTCGAAGAAAAATCAGTGGAAATTTAACTTAACAAAATCGAAAAAGGCACTGCGCTAATGGAATAACCTTCTTGCAAAAGCTTATTCCTGCTGTGCCCTTTTCTTAACATCTAAAATGTATTACAATGTTACAAAAAATATTTGTGGCAGCCATATTTGTGCTGTCCGTTAACAACATAATTGCCCAAACTGCATCAATAAATTTACCACCGGCCGATACAACTGCTGCCACCCCGCCGGATGAACCCAAAAAAGAGCCCACGCTCATTATCAGCGGTTCTGCAGATGCGTATTACAAAGTTGACTTTGCCAATACAAAAGCAAACGGTTTTACAAGTTTTACACAAACCCACAACAGTTTTGCGGTAGGCATGGCCAGCATAAAATTTGAACATCGCGGAAGAAAAGTAAGTGCAGTTGCCGACCTCGGGTTTGGCCCAAGAGCAAAAGAATTTTCATATACCGATAATGGCATAACACAGGCTATTAAACAATTGTATGTAAGTTATTCCCCCGCTGCATGGGTAAAGTTTACAATGGGTACATGGGCCACCCATATTGGTTATGAGCTGCTTGATCCGCAACTGAACAGGAATTACAGTATGAGTTATATGTTTACCAACGGCCCTTTTTCTCATACAGGAATAAAAGCGGAATTAACAAAAGGTAAACATGGAGTAATGATAGGCATATCAAATGCAACAGATTACAGGGTTGTACCGGATAACCAGATCAACCGGAAATTTATTATTGCCCAGTATAGTTTTACACCAAGCGAAAAAGTAAAAATTTACCTGAACTATGCCGGCGGGCAGGCACCCGACACCTCAAAAACAAACCAGGTAGATGCTGTAATAACTGCCAAAATCAGCCCTAAATTTAATATCGGCTATAATGGCACAATAAATTTAACCCAAACCTGGAACGGGATTAAAAACAATAAAAGCGAATCCTGGTGGTGCGCTGCTTTATATTTTAATTATGATCCTTATGCCTGGCTGGGAATAACTCTGCGCACCGAATTATTCGACGATAAACATCAGTTCAAAGTATTCAGTGCTGCCCCTGAAGGAGGAAATGTTTTTTCAAACACTTTATCAGCCAATTTTAAAACCGGCGGGTTTATTTTCATACCCGAATTCAGAATTGATAATACCAAAAAAGCAGTTTTATTTACGGATAAAAACGGGGCATTTAAAAAATCTGCTTCCAGTTTTTTAATCGCAGCCATTTATTCATTCTGATGATAAGTTTGATTTAAACTTTTTATATAAAAAAAGCATCCGTTATACGGGCAATCGTTAAAACGCCTTCCGTTTCTACGGAGGGCTATTTTTTATGCAGAATTTCTGCCCGCATTTATTATCCCGAATGAACAGCGCATTACCAGCTTTCCAAAAACATCACGTTCGGGATTATCAATTAATTTTTCTTCCATTTCCCTCACCCGGGTTATTGCATATTGCTGAATAGTTATCAATGGCAAAACGATCCGCTCACGCATTTGAATAGATAGCTGTTCAACGGGGTAATCCTGCATCAGTTCGTTATTACCGGTAATTAAAAAGAGACACTGCTTTGTAAGTTCAAACTCATTGTAAATATCATTCCATATTTCGCCATACACGGGATGATCTGCCAGGAAATAAGTTAATGGAAAGAAACATTTTTTCATGGACATTTCACAATTATCAATTAAGGTTCTGAAGAACAATGAATCTTTGTACAACAGCTTCAGCTCATTCAGCTTACCGTTTTCCTTTGCTTTTTGCAGGGCTGTTCCCACACCATAATAACCGGTAACATTCTGCTTAAGCTGGCTCCAGGCACCAACAAAAGGAATCGCCCGCAGGTCCTTTAAACTCAGTTTTCCGCCACTGCCACCCCGTTTGGCGGGGCGGGAGCCAATATTGGTTTCGGCATAAAATTTTAGCGGGCTGGCATGTCCCAGGTATTCTAAAAAATAAGGATGATTTTTTAATGCAGAATAGGCATTAAAACTATCTTGCGCCAAATCTGCAATCAGTTGTTCCTGGTTATTGTCAAGTGTAAAAGGTTTATCAGAAAACAATTCATTAAAAATACCTGCATTTACCAATTGCTCCATATTATATTGTGCAGCATCAATCATTCCAAAGTTTGAACTAACGGTTTGCCCCTGTATGGTAAGCTGTATTTCTTTACTGGCGATATTTTTACCCATAGATGCATAAAATTTATGTGTTTTACCACCACCTCTTGCCGGGGGCCCACCCCTGCCATCAAAGAAAACAACATCCACATGGTACAACCTCGAAATGGCGGTAAGTTCTTCTTTGGCTTTATAAATACTCCAGTTGGCCATCAGGTAACCACCATCCTTTGTTCCATCGGAAAATCCTACCATAATGGTTTGCTGGTTTCTCCTTAGTTCAATATGCTTGCGGTAAATTTCGTTTTCGTATAGTTCTTTCATTATCGAAGCTGCATGTTGCAGGTCATCAATAGTTTCAAATAATGGCACTATATCAACGGTTAGTTCTTCCCGCTTCCATCCGCCCAGTAAAAACAAGCCATATACTTCCATCACATGTAAAGCGCTGTTGCATTGGCTGATGATGTAACGGTTGCATCCTTCTTCCCCATTTTTATTCTGTATGGTTTTTATTGCGCTTGCCACATCCATACAATCCTGTTCAATTTCATCGGCCAGTTTTACCGGCGGCACCAATGCCTGTACATCCATCAACCTTTCAATTTTTCCTGCATTTGTTAATGCGGCATAATCTTTACCAAGATTATCAGTAGCTGCTGCAATACTGTTTAGGGTAGCGGTATGCTTACTGCTATCCTGCCTTACGTCCAGCGAGGTAAAATGGAAACCAAACAACAAAACTTTATTGATCAAACTGTTTACCAGGGGCAAAAAAAGGCTGTTATGTTTGTGAATAAGTGTGTCCTTTATATTGTACAGTGTATTTAATATTTCCTTCCGGCTCAGGTCGGTACGCATGCCCGGAATAAAAATATTTTCATATAATTTTTTCTCCAGTTCTGTTATAGGCAACTCTACTCCTTCAAAAGTAAGCCTTCGCCTTATTCTCCTTACATCCAGGTAATAGCATTTGATAATACTTCCCCTTAATGCTTCGGCCACCTGTAAAGTTGTTGCCACATTAACAAAAGGGTTGCCATCCCTGTCGCCCCCCGGCCAAAACCCCATTTTTATAACCGGATTGGTTGCGGGTAATGAATCAGGAAACTGGTCTTTTAAAAAATTGATAATATTGCCTGTTGCCTGGTAAAAAACATTTTCCAGGAACCAGATCAGGCTTACTGCTTCATCAAACGGCGTTGGTTTTTGTTTTTTAAAAAATGCTGTTTTACCAAGTTGCTGTAAATACATATTTATCTGGTTGGTATTATTGTTCATCAATGCTTTGGAAAGATCATTGATGATGGCCAGTACCGAACCCGGATAAAATTGTGTAGGATGAGCCGTTAGTACCAGCCTTACGGAATAATCTTTTAGTTTTTGCGTAAGTGCATCCACTTTTTCAAATTTCATTACTTCCGATTCCAGGTGTTTTAAGGTACCCGGCCCGTTCATATCATGCACCTGCCTGAAAGCTGCATCTTCCAGGGCATCAAATAAAACTACCTGCCTTTCGGCATATTGCACAAAACGGAACATCAGGTCTAATTTTTCTTTATCATTTGTATAGCTGGTATGCTTGCTGAAAAATTCATCAATTATGGTAAGCGGGCTCTGCTTTTTTAAATACCCGTCTTCGCAATTGCTTAATAGTAAGGAAAGTAATATACCGGTTTTCTCTATCCTGTGAAACGGAAGAGAGGTAAATAAACTGTTGTAGAGCTGAAACCTGATTCCTACATCACTCCGGAAATGCTGCAAAGCCCTTTGGGATGAATGATCCATTTTTTTTATTTATTTTAAATGATCAGCAAGCAGCAAATTACGAGTGAAAATACTTCATTTTTTGGGATATTTTGTAAACACCTGGATGATAATTACATGTGTTTAACAGCGTATGTTCTGCCTTCTCGTAATTCGCAAAAAAAATCCCCCGTTTTACCAGGGGATTTTGCTTTTATAAAATATGTACTACCATTTTCTTATTTCACAATCACAAAGGGAATATGCCTCCTTTCTGTTTCATTGTAAATCTGCAGGAAATATGTGCCGCACGATGGAAAGGTATTATACTATCTTTTTCATCTCATTTTTTTAAAAAATCATGTTGCAGTATTCAATTGAATACTGCAACATGAAATGATTAATTTCCTACAAAGGTGATCGAATTGGTATTTGAACTAAAGTCAATTTCTGTTGTTGCCGGGAACAATACCGACGTCAGGTTGAACAAAGTTTTATTAGGCGTTGCACGCTGTAACGATATCTTAAGGTTTTTAATATTAAGACATGGTAAAGGTGCATTCCTGGTAAACTCTACGTAACCTCCCGGTATATTATCTGTCCTGGTCCAGTTAGCGTTATCTAAG
>JANNYY010000499.1:0-8157 GCA_031410355.1 Chitinophagaceae bacterium
GGATTATCGCTGGTATAATTTAACGGCGCATAAAAAAGATTTTTCAATATATAATAAATGGATACAGCAATGGAGCAGCAACTGGCAAAGTTTTGTTGATGTGCAGTTCAGAAATATTGATTACAAAATTCACGGTTTCCGTTACAATCCAGGTTTAGAGATCAGTAAAAATTATGCTTTCCTAAACCCTAAAGCAGGTATCACTTACACAAATAAAAACTGGCAGGCATATATTTCTTATGCCCTGGCAGGTAAAGAACCTAACCGTGATGATTTTGAAGCCGGCAATACGCAACTGCCCAAACCCGAGCGTTTGCATGATGTTGAAATTGGTTTAGAAAAAAAAGGAAGCAAGTATTCTTTTGGGGCTAATTTATATTATATGTACTACCAAAACCAATTGGTATTAACCGGTAAAATTAATGATGTGGGCGCTTATACAAGAACAAATATTCCCAAAAGTTACCGTGCTGGTATAGAGCTGCAGGGTAAAACAAAAATTACCAACTGGGTGAATGCTGCTGCCAACATTACTTTCAGCGAAAACAAAATAAAAAACTTTACAGAATATCTTGATGATTATGATAATGGTGGCCAGCAAACAAAGTTTTATGGTAAAACAGATATTTCTTATTCTCCTTCGGTAATTGCAGGAGGAAGTATAAATTTTATGCCCGTTAAAAATGGGGAGATTAGCTTAATAAGTAAATATGTTGGGCGGCAATACTTAGACAATACTGCACAAAAATCAAGAAGTTTAAATCCCTATTACTTACAGGATATCAGGTTAAGTTATTTGATAGAAAATAAAATATTTAAAGCAACTGATTTAATTCTGCAACTGAATAATGTATTTAGTAAGAAGTACGAACCCAATGGTTACAGTTTCAGTTATATTTATGGAGGAAGTTTAACTACTGAAAATTTCTACTTTCCGATGGCAGGATTTAATTTTATGTTTGGCTTGAATGTGAAGTTTTGAGGAAGCCGCAAGGGATTGAGCTACAAGGGGGGGAACTTCTCAAAACTAAAGTTTGCCCCTTGTAGCTTGTAGCTCAAAGCTCAAAGCTCGCAGCTTATAGCTTATGGGTATTTTTCCCTCCAGTTCAGCATTCCGCCTTCCAGGTTTTTTACGTTGGTAAAACCAAAAGTTTCAAGTGTCATACAGGCCTGCATACTTCTGCCGCCACTGCGGCAATAGCAAATCACTTCTTCATTCTTCAACTCATCAATATCATCAATTTGCATCATCTGGATATTTCCCAGTGGCAGCAAAGTACCGCCAATATTAAATTCGGCATGTTCATCTGGTTCACGCACGTCAACTAAATGCAGGTTTTCACCGGCATCCAAACGTAATTTAATTTCATCAGTAGTAATCGTTGTCATGGTATTTGATTTTTTAATGAATCAATGATTTTCATCTCCTGTGATATCCTGATATCCATTACCTGGCCCGACTTTATATAAATTAGCATTTTATTAATATCTAATCGGTCGGGCATTTGTTTTATTACATAAGCACCAGCAGTATCGGTTATAATACCATCCGGTATAGTAGCACCAAGTGTTATTCCATTTTCATCTAAAATTGCTTTTGCTTCGGCATAAGTTAAACCAACTAAAGATGGGACCGGTATTTGTTTATTTCCCAAACCTCCTGCAATAATTAAATCTATACGGCTGCCCCACTGAATTTTAGCTTTTTCCGGAATACGCATACCATTAAACCGTTGCTCTAATACAGAGCCCATTGCAAAATCATCCCGGTACGTGGTGTCTCCCAGTTTTAAATGATTCCGTTCAAGCATCCTTATTGCAAATGCAAGATTTTGTCCCTCAAGCTTTGGCATATCCAGCATGGGCGGCACATACCGGTTAACAGTTATAAAAACCGTACGGTTAATTTTTACCAGTGCATTGGGATCGGGCAATTGTTTTAAAACAATGCCCCTTGCGGCAGTATCTGTAAAAACAGAATCCTGTATATACACTTCAAAACCCTGTTTTTCCAATAACTTTACAGCCACGTCAGTTTTCATACCAGTAATGGCAGGCACTTTTAAATAGGCACCATGCTTGGTTATCCATCCCAGCATTTTTAAAACCAAAAATAAAAGCAGCAGGGTAATAGCAATGGCTGCCAGCAAGTTTACCCAAAAAGGTTTATTTGTTATAAATTTAAACACGCTGTTAATTTAATGTATTAATTTGTTTGGCAGGATTAATTTTTATAAAAACATTCTTCCAGCAAAGCGGTATAAAACTGTTTCAATGTCCAGCCCATGGCAACAACCTGTTGTGGAACAATGCTGGCTTCGCTTTGCCCCGGTACCGTATTTATTTCCAGCATGTAAGGATTACCAGATGCTTCTTCATAAATAAAATCAATTCTTACCAGCCCGTTGCAATTAAAAACCGCATAGGCTTTTTTAGCCTCCGTTCTTATTTTTTCTGCTATTGATTCATCTACCTGTGCCGGCGTAATTTCTTCACTAGCACCTTCATACTTGGCTTCGTAATCAAAAAATTCGTTCTTAGCTATTATCTCCGTAATAGGTAAAGCTATAACTTCGCCCTTCCATTTAAAAACGCCAATTGTTAATTCTCTTCCCTTTATAAATTCTTCTATCAATACCTGGTCATCTTCTTTAAAAGCCTTGTCTATTGCGGCCTCCAATTCAGCGGGCTCTTTTACTTTACTCATACCAATGCTACTGCCACCATTATTTGGTTTAACAAAAACAGGTAATTTTAAAGTAGTTAAAACAGCATCGGCCGTTACCGGTATATGTTTAAAAAGATGAACCGACTTAGCTACATGCATGCCTGCAAAAGCTGCCACTGCAACAGTATAGCGCTTATTAAAAGTTAGCGCAGAGGTAGCCGTATCGCAGGTACTGTAAGGAATATTTAGCGTATCGAAATAACCCTGTAGTTTTCCATCCTCTCCAGGTGTGCCATGCAGGCCAACAAGAACAGCATCAAAATTTATTTTATTACCAGCTACGGTAATGCTAAAATCATTTTTATCAACAGGAAATTTTTCGCCACCGGGTGCCAGGTAATTCCAGCCAGTTGGGTTAATGTCTATTGTATAAGTTTCCCATTTTTCTGTATCCAGGTTTTTTTCAATAGAAGCGGCGCTTTTATAAGATATAACCGCTTCACCGGAATAGCCACCGGTAATTAATGCTATTTTTTTCTTCATTCGGTTGTTAAAGGTTGTTTTACAAAGAAACGAAATATAGATTAGCCTTGTATAATTTTGATGGCGGGTTGAAGATTTTTTATTGATTTAACATTTTCTACCGGTTGTCTCTTATTGTTCTTCTTTGATATCCCCTATACCCTCGTTACCGGTATCCAAAACAAATTTCCAGGTTCCGTCTTTTTCTTTTTTCCAGATGCTTACGTATGTACCGTAAATCACTGTATCTTTTACTGAAGGCCTGAGGGCATAAATACCATAAGTATAACCCAATTCACCCGATTTGGCTATGGCTCCGTTGCGGGGCTCCCATGTTAAAGTATAATCAGTATCATTTTGCTGAATAAGAAAATCAATGGCATCTGCACCGGCAATGGGCAGCCTGTTTGGGCGTAATAAAACACCATTACTGTCTAAATATTCAATAAAAGCAGCCTTCATTCCTTTTTCCTGGCTCATTTTCGAAAATTCCCTGTCGGTATTCATCATTTCCATTTTGGCAAATGCATCTGCCGTTAATTCTTTTTTGTTGGAGATTTTGCAGGAAGCAAATAACAAAGCAGCAATACTAAAAAATAGAAATTTATTCATACAGCAATTTAATAAAATCGGGTAGCACTAAAAAAGGCGAAAGTATTTTTAAAAATACCCTCGCCATGTTGCAGGAAATATCACCTGCCTGTAATATCCGCCGGGGGCGGATTATAAAATCGTGAGTGGTGAGGCGTGAATCGTCAGTCATCAGTCGTGAATCGTCAGTCGTGAGCTCACCCTCACGTCTCACCACTCACGATTCACGCCTCACGTCTCACGTTAAATATGCATCTTTTCCTTCTTCACCAGCAATTCATCTACGGTTTCTTTATACATTTCGTCAGGCACACAGCAATCTACCGGGCAAACAGCAGCACATTGCGGTTCTTCATGAAATCCCTGGCACTCGGTACATTTATTAGGTGTAATGTAATAAATATCCATACTAACCGGGGCGTTACGCTGATCGGCATCTACCTGGGTTCCGTCCATTAAAGTAAACATGCCTTTAACACTTGTACCATCAGATATGGCCCATTCAACGCCACCTTCGTAAATAGCGTTATTAGGGCATTCCGGTTCACACGCTCCGCAGTTTATACATTCTTCTGTGATCTTTATAGCCATCTGGCGTAATTTTGATTTTTAAAACTTCCTTATGAAAGTCAGGTGCAATTTAATAATAACAATATGAATTTACAAAAACGAATTGAATTATTACAACGCTTACAAAAATATTTATTGGCCAATGATGAAGAATGGCAGCTTATTAAAACAAAAGCCTCTTTTCATAATGGCTGGTTTACTGAGGAATTTACAGAACTGGCCATAAAAAATATCTGCGCCCAATTTCTGCAACAAGAAAAACTTGAAGCATGGGCAGACCATTATCACCTGGATGATAATGTGGGCGGCAAGAATATCGGTATTGTAATGGCCGGTAATATTCCCCTGGTGGGCTTTCACGATTTTTTATGTGTATTTATCAGCGGGCATAAACAAACCATTAAACTATCTTCAAAAGATGATATCCTTTTAAAGCATCTTGTTAATAAAATGACGGAATGGGAACCTGTATTAAAAGAAGATATAGCATTTGCAGAACTGCTGAAAGGATGCGATGCCTATATTGCAACCGGCAGTAATAATTCGGCCCGCTATTTTGTGCAGTATTTTTCTAAATATCCAAACATCATTCGCCGTAACCGCACAGCAGTAGCCATTTTAACCGGAAATGAAACAACCGAAGAATTAGATCTTTTATCAGATGATGTACACCAATATTTTGGATTGGGCTGCAGGAATATCACTAAATTATTTGTGCCGGCTGGCTACGATTTTGTACCGCTTTTAAGGGCATTTGATAAATACAAATATTTTGAAGACCATCACAAATTTAAAAATAATTATGATTACCAGCTTTCCATCGCTTTATTAAATAACATTTATTACATGACGAATGGAAGTGCTTTGTTATTAGAAAATGATGCCATTTTTTCAGCCATCAGCCAACTCAATTATAGTTTTTATGACAATGAAAAAAATGTTTTAAGTCTTTTGAAAAACAATGAAGATATCCAATGTATTTGCGGCAGCTTTGGCATTCCCTTCGGTAATGCACAAAAACCAGCTTTAATGGAATATGCAGATGGCATTGATACCATGCAATTTTTATTAACTTTATAACCTCACCCCGTCCCTCTGCAAAGGAGAGGGTGAGGCGGAGATAGGAGCGAAGCTTGGCACATTAGTTTGAAATATCCTGGCGAAACATCAATCTACGAAGCCCTTCCTAATTAATTGTTAAAGATGGCAGTTGGTAAATAGCATTTTGTCATTGCTTCGTTATTTTGTATCAGCAGGCACACAAGTTGATGATTGTTTGCAGTTGTTTAAAACAAAATATTTAAAAAAATTGTTTAACTAAATAAAACCTACGAAAAATGAAATTAAAACAGATTTTTTTTACAGTTTCCATCAGTGCAATAACTGCCCTTGCTGCAGTTTGGGGATATGGAACTTATCTGGCAAAAAACAATAGTTATGCAGGCCAGCAGCAAGGCGTAATTCCTGCAAATTATAAATATGCAGGTTTGTTAGATGGAAATACCCCGCCTAACAATGCAGTTGATTTTACGGTGCCTGCCGAAGCTGCAACCCCGGGTGTTGTGCATATCAAAACAAAAACAAACGCCAGGCAGGTAAATAACAGTTTGCCAAAACAACGGCAACCCAATAATCCATTCAGCGATCTTTTTGATGATGATATGCTTAATCAATTATTTGGAGGCAGAGGCAAGGGTGTTATACCCGAACAAAGGGCAAGCGGCTCAGGTGTTATTATCAGTGAGGATGGGTATATAGTAACCAATAATCATGTAGTGGAAAATGCTGATGAAATTGATGTTACCCTCAGCAATAAAAAAACGTACAAGGCAAAAGTAATTGGTACTGATCCCTCTTATGATTTATCGGTTATTAAAATTGAAGCCGCAGGTTTACCATTCTTATTATATGGCAATTCAGATGATGTAAAAATCGGGCAATGGGTTTTAGCCATTGGATATCCATTGAATTTAGAAACTACGGTAACTGCAGGAATTATCAGTGCAAAAGCCAGAACACTCGGGCTAAATAAAGATAAGAACGGAGATGCAAGAGCCGGCGTAGAATCATTTATACAAACCGATGCTGCAGTAAACATGGGCAACAGCGGTGGTGCACTTGTTACTACAGATGGCAAACTTATCGGGGTTAATTCCGCTATTGCTTCTCCTACTGGCTACTATTCAGGTTACTCTTATGCAATACCTGTTAATATTGTAAAAAAAGTTGTGGATGACCTGATAAAATTTGGTACAGTGCAGCGGGGATTTCTGGGGATAAGTTTTGTAAATGCCAGTGATTTAAATGATGATGAAAAAAAGAAACAGGGAATTCCATTAAGTGCAGAAGGCATTTATGTTTCTGATGTACCAACAGATGGGGGGGCTTATGCAGCAGGAATACGCAAAGGTGATATCATTAAAAAAATAAACGACAGGGAAATAAATAGTAATGCAGAAATGCAGGGATTGATTAGCAGGCAAAAACCTGGTGATAAATTACCAGTTGTTTATACCAGGAACGGTAAAGAATATGCTGCAATCGTAACGCTTAAAAATAAATCCGGCAATTACGAAATTGTGAAGGGAGATGCTGTTTTGGAAACATTAGGTGCAGATTTTACAACCCTTGATCCCAAAAAAGCAAGAGATTACGGCGTTGCCGGAGGTGTGATTGTAAAGAAAATTAATGAAGGCGCTTTAAACGACCAAACCAGGATGAAAGATGGATTTATTATTTTAAAAGTAAATGATAAAGAAGTAAAAAGTGTGGACGAAATGAAAACCATTGTCGGATCAAACAAAACTATTACCATCAGTGGCTTTTATCCGGGCTATGATGGCGTATATGAATATCCCATTTCTTTAGAGGGTCAATAAAATGAACGTATTTACAAAAAGGGCAGCAGGTTGTTGCCCTTTTTTATTGCGTTAAAGTTTCTTTTCCAGTACTAAATAATCCCAGGGTTGCATAATAATAAACGTACCGGTATTTAAATGGCTTTCTTCTTTATTAAATACATTGATAAAGGTACCATTGATAAGCCTGTCCTTTACAGTAAACCCGGTTTTCTCATTACTCAAATTCAGAAAAACAAGCACTTCATCAGGCTCATTTTTTCTTAAATATGCCATGATGTTTTTACCCCCTTCTGTAATAATATGAAAAGTTGTAACAGCAGGATCAGCCGCCCGCAGTGCAGTATTTGTTTTTCGTAATCCCAAAAGGGTTTTATAAAAATCATGTAACAGGTATTCGCCTGTCCATACAATAACATCTTTCTCAAAAAATTGCAGGCGTTTCATATTGGGCATTTCCTCACCGCTGTAAATCATGGGTATACCATTCCAGGTACAACTGAATACAGCTAAAGCTTTCAGCATATGGCCATATTTTTCAAAAGCAGTACCGTTCCATGTATTTTCGTCGTGATTGCTGGTAAAATACATGCGGTATGCTGCAGCAGGAAAATCAGTATCATATTTAGCAAGTACATTATACAGGCTATCCAGGTTTATTTTTGCTTTGTAAAATTTTTCGGTGCTGTGCATCCATTCCCAGGTAAATGTAGCATCAAATACCTCATGGTAATTTATCTCTTCCGATTCGGCAAGCCAAAACAGGTTGGGCTTTAATGGCTCAATTGCTGTTCTTGCTTTTTTCCAAAAATCAAGTGGTGTTAAATGTGCCAGGTCGGCACGGTAACCATCAATATTAAAATCAGTAACCCAATATTTCATCGCATCAATCATAGCATCCTGTTGATCAGAGTTATTATGGTCAATCTGTATCACATCCGTCCAGTC
>JANNYY010000500.1:0-10275 GCA_031410355.1 Chitinophagaceae bacterium
AGCAGTGGAATTATTGATAACAGTAAGGTTTCCGCCAACATAATCATAACCCGGCGATGCATTACTCAGGTAATTGCTTCCCCAGTTACTGTTATTAATAAAAGTAAGGTTTCCGCTGAAACTGTTGAGGAAAGTGCTGGAGTTGGCGGCACGTACAGAACTGTCGCTAAGCACTGTGTTTCCGCCTATAGTGTTAAACCAGAATTCGCTGCCGCCTGTATAATTCAAAAGCGAAAAATTTCCTTCAATATAACTGCTGTTAACATGAGGATTTACGGCCCTTTTTGCAACTATATTACCGGCAGAATAAATATCCGCATTATCAATCCACAACGTATCTGATATGTTTAGATTAAATAGATTCATATCCAGCTGAGCACTTTGCTCCATAATTAAGCCACCAATGCTGATGTTGTATGCAGCCAATGGAATATCAGGTACAGTATTGTAATCTGGTATTGTAACCCTGGTACAGGTACCCGGAACACCTGAGGGAGCCCAATTACCGGGATTATTCCAGTCATTGCTGTTAGTGCCAGTCCAGGTTTGTTGGGGCAGGCCGCTGCAGGTGTTGGTACAGGATGTCAATATTTCACTGATGGATGAACAGCCTGTTGCGTTATTATTTATATGTGCAGAACTGCTGTTGGTTGCAAGGAAAACACAAATGGGAACAGAAGAGCAGACGGCAAGCTGGTAATTGTTTTCAATAAAAACTGAATCAGCATCTGGATTACCTGAATTGCTTTGGATGGTCAAATTGTTATTAAGGCCATTTAAGGAAGTTAACGATTGATTATCCCGTATCCACAATCCCCCGCCTATATTAATTATACTACCCAGCCCGGCCAGGGTATCCAATGCTGTGTTTCCACTTATTTCCAATTTTTCATTATCAATATGAGTAACTCCCGCAAGTGCTGTTATATCAGTAAGCACAGGGTTATACCAGACAGAAACGCCATAGTCTATGGACGTTAATTTCTCCAGGCCATGCAGGGAAGTAAGATTGCGATTGCCACCCAAAAAAGTATTGATTAAACTGGTTGCACTGTCCATGCCCGAAAAATTCGTTAAAGCAGTATTGTAAAAAAATACAGATACAAGGCCTTTATTTATAAGCTGGTAAGTAATTGGTCCTATATTATTGAAAAGCGTATCCTCCCATATAACCAACCCATCCATGTGTGTAAGGTTAGTAATACCTAACCCTGTCAGAAACGGATCATCCTGTAACCACAGGTAATTTACTGATACAAGATTATTGAGGGCCGACAGGTTTACAAGAGGTGTATGACGAATCTCCAGGTCACCATTAATATGTGTTAACCCGCTTAATCCACTCAGGTTTGTAAGGGCAGTAGTGTCCATAAAAACCTTTCTGATGCTGGTAAAATTATTGCTGAACCCGTTTATATTGACCAGTGCCGGCAGGTCTCTTAATATGAGCGAACCAACTGAGTCGAGATTGAATAAACCAAAACCGGTGAGTAATGGATTATGTTCTACCTGCAAAGTATCGCCGATAAGTGTGAGGTTATTTAATGGGCTTAACGTAGTAATAGAAGTATTGCTGATCTTTAATTTTTTTTTGATCTCAGTAAGTCCGCTTAGCCCGTTAAGATTGGTAATAACCGGACTGGCGCCGGTTCCGTCAATAAATAAATATTTGGGGGTTGTGCATGTTGGGTATGTGGTACTGAAATTATTTATTTGTGCCTGGCTGGTTAAAATAATGGTATCCACCAAACATGAAGCCGGGGAATTGGTTTGATTGGATGTGTTTTTTGAGGCTGATGGTTTTCTGTAAATAAATAAACCGGACCCTCCTTTTCCTTTGTTTAAAGTGAATGGGGCATTAACCGGTGTTTTTTCAGTAAATGGGTTCAGGCGCTTCGCCGTTTTGTTTTTGCTGATGGTTTTATTATTTTTTTTAAGGTTTGATAAATTATTTTTTACACGAAGCTTTGCTGCCGGTATTGTAATGCTGTCTGTTCTGTTATTGTAAAGTACGGTTACCTGTTGAGGTAATTTCCTGTCTGCACTGTCAGAAGTTCTTTTTTGAGCAAATGTGAATTGACCAAAAAGAAGCATTGCAGCCAGGCAATAAAATAACTTATACATCACTGAGTTTGTTTATTTTTTATTATGTAAAAGGCTTTGGTTTTGGGGTGCCAAAGGCCTGCTTGAAATTTATACAGCTTTAAAAATGCCCTCAAAACCGGGAAATTGGATTTTATCAGTTTTAAACAGGATTGAAAAATGAAAGACTATGTAAAAATTGTAATTAAAAAGCTGCTTACAAATACCTAATTTGTAGTACATAACCATTTACATCAAAAAAACAGATACATTTAAACTGCATTTAAACTGCTTACATGATGAAGGTCGTTATACTATGTTTTCTGGTATTTTGTTGCGCTTGCGGTACCTGCATTGCACAAACCAGGACTATTGACAGCCTTAAAAAAAACATTAAAGCATCAGTCTCAGCCAACGAAAAGAAAAACGCAATTTTGGACCTTTGCGAATTGGGCTATACCCTGCACCCCGATACCCTGATGTACTATGCGGAAGAAGCCAGGAAAATTGCTGTTACGCAATCAAACCTGCACGATGAAGTAAAAGCAATGTATTACCAGACAAGCGCTTTAACTACCAAAGGCCTTATTGATTCTTCATTAAATATGGCCAATACCTGCCTGGAAATTTTAGCTGCAAAATTGAACGACCCGTTGCTGCAAGCAAACCTGTATAACCAGAAAGGCCGGTGTTATGTACGAAAAAATCAATACAAAGAGGCTATGGACATGGCATATAAAACCATTTCGCTTGCCGAAAAAAATAATGATATTTTATTACAAGTACGGGGTAAAACCTTAATAGGGTGGGCATACCTGGAAATGGGACAGTTAAAGGAAGCGCTGACGTGGCATTTAAAAGCCCTTCGCACAACTGCCGATACGGTTTTGCTTGAAAAATATGCCATCCTTTTTGCAAACCTGGCAATCAATTATAACGGGCTTGGTAAAACAGACTCAGCTTTTTATTATATTGACAAAGGCATCCGTTATGCACGCAAATATGAAAACCTGTTTGCCTTATCCAATTCGCTGGCCATCCAGTCTGAATTATTTATAAAATCGGGGCAGGCAAAATTTTCTGAGTCTATTTTAAAAGAAGTTATTGAAATCAGGAAACTGATCGGCGACCCCTATTATATTGCCTCCGATATGAGTCAACTGGGTTTTTATTATGCACACAACGGGCAGCCAGAAAAAGGTATCGCCATCTGCAATGAAGGAATTGCCATTGCCAGGAGATACAAGCTGGATACCAAGCTGTTTTTTTTATACGGAAGCCTGGCTGATAATTATAAAGCCCAGGGCAACCTGGAAAAATACGCTTCAGTACTGAATGATATCATTGATCTTAAAGATTCGGTATATCAGAAAAATTCTGCTGCCGCACTTGCCGAAATGCAAACCAGGTACGACATGCAGAAAAAAGAAACCCTTATCATCAAACAAAAACTGGATATACAGCAGAACAATTATCTTTTTTACGGACTGTTGTTGCTGCTGGTGCTTACTTTTCTTATTGGCTGGATATTATTTACGGGTTACCGTAGAAAACAAAAACAAAAACTGCTGACCATGCAGGAGGAGGAAAAAATATTATCCATTATTGCAGTTACCAAAGCCGAAGAAAATGAACGCAAAAGAATTGCTGCAGACCTGCATGATAACCTGGGTGCTTATGCTGCTGCCATTGCCAACAATGTACAGCAGATTGACATGCATGATAATCAACCAGTGTTACAGGAACTGAAAATAAATTCTCAATCCATCGTATCAGAATTAAATGATACCATCTGGGTGTTAAAAAAAGACAACCTTTCGCTCACCGCCATCAGCGACAGGCTCAAAATATTTATTCAGCGCCTCGGGCCCAGCTATCCGCAGATCAATTTTGATGTGATTGAGCAGATCAATGCAGATATATTGCTGCCGCCTGCACAGGCATTTCATTTGTACCAGGTAACCAAAGAAGCCATCATCAACTCGGTAAAACACAGCATGGCAAAGCATGTGCGGGTTTATTTTGAAAGTGAAAAAACCTGGAAAATAACCATATCGGATGATGGTATTGGCATGGTGGAAGCCGACAAAAAAATGGGACACGGAAACGGCCTGATCAATATGAAGCAACGGAGCAGGGAAGCAGGCTGGGATATTGATTGGGTGCAAAACCGCCCTTCGGGCACCTGTGTTGTTATTGCTCCTACTACAAATTGATTATTGTTTTAAAAAAAAGAATTACAGAATTTTAATGTTAATTATGAACTTTTCAATTGCACTAACCGAAGACAACCGCATTAACCGGAACACTTTTATGCAAAAAGCAAATGAGTTTCCGGACATGCAGATTGTTTTTAATGCTGTAAACGGCCATGATTGCCTGGAGCAGTTGAAAGGCTTACCGCACCAACGCCTTCCGCAGGTTATTTTTATGGATATTGAAATGCCCGAAATGGATGGCATAGAAACAATCAGTATTGCCAAATCGCTGTACCCGCAAATACATTATATTGTACTTACAGTTTTTGACGATGATGAAAAAATATTTGAAGCCATCAAAGCTGGTGCATCAGGATATTTATTAAAGCATGAGCCAGCCATTGTTTTACACGATGCCATCATAAATGTAATGACCTTTGGAGGGGCACCCATGAGCCCGGCCATTGCCCGCAAAACCATGAACCTGCTCAGCAAATCAACCAGCGATATATCTTCAACTGCAACAATGCCCAAAATTATTACTGAAAGGGAACAGGAAATATTGCAACACCTGGTTAAAGGATGGGATGCCAAGCGCATATCTGCAGAACTGGATATCAGTGTATTAACCATAAGAAAACATATTGCCAATATTTACCAGAAACTGCACGTAAACAGCAAAGCACAGGTTATAAGCCTGGCACATACAAATAACTGGGTGTAAACTTGCGGTTCATTTCCCTTTTTTATATTTGCAATTTAACTAACGCCTGTTAGTTTTTTATGCTATTTTTACAGCCTGAAAAAAGTTATATGTCAATACATGATTTAGAAAAAAATTTCCAGGATAAGATTGATGCAGAAATCAAGATTGAACCTAAAGACTGGATGCCGGAAGCCTATCGTAAAACAAATATCCGGCAGATCAGTCAGCATGCACACAGCGAAATAGTAGGCATGCTGCCAGAAGGTAACTGGATAAGCCGGGCACCCTCTTTAAAACGTAAAGCCATTCTTATAGCAAAAGTGCAGGACGAGGCCGGGCATGGTTTATACCTCTATTCATCTGCCGAAACACTGGGCAGCTCCCGTGAAGAAATGATTGCCGACCTGCACAGCGGTAAAGCAAAGTATTCCTCCATCTTTAATTATCCTTCTTTAACCTGGGCCGATATGGGTGCCATTGGCTGGCTGGTTGATGGGGCTGCAATTTTAAACCAGGTGATGTTGTGCCGTACTTCTTATGGGCCTTACGCCAGGGCCATGGTGCGTATCTGTAAAGAAGAAAGTTTTCACCAGCGCCAGGGATTTGAAAGTTTATTGGTTTTAAGCCGGGGAACTGCCGAACAAAAAGCCATGTGCCAGGATGCAATAAACCGTTGGTGGTGGCCAAGCCTGATGATGTTTGGGCCAAAAGATAGTGAAAGCACCAACAGCGACCAGAGCATGAAATGGAAAATAAAAAGAAAAACGAACGATGAGCTTCGCCAGCAATTTATTGATATGGCTGCAGAGCAGGTAAAAGTGTTAGGCATGACATTACCCGACTCTGCATTAAAATGGAATGAAGAAAAAAAGCATTATGATTTTGGCGAAATAAACTGGGATGAATTCTGGAATGTGGTAAAAGGAAACGGCCCCTGCAACAAACAACGCCTGGCTGCAAGAAACAAAGCGCATAATGAAGGTGCCTGGGTTAGGGAAGCAGCTATGGCTTATGCAGAAAAAAAGAAAATTCTTAAACCACTTGCAGCATAATGAATAAGATCTTTTTTACCACATTGATAAGTATTGTTGTTATTGGCTGTACCAATAACACAAAAGATGTTATTGATAACAGAATAGCTTTAAGAACAGATACGATCAATATTGTTAAGCTTACAGACACATTGGTAATTTACGAAAGTACCTGCCGTGGTTGTGCTTATGAAAGATCTACCAACTTTGCAATCAGCGACAGCATGAATATTATTAAGCTGGCAGATGTAGTTACCACAGATAACAGCCCCGCTGATATGGATGGAGGAAGCATCAGTAAAGATTTAATACTGGTATCGGAAAAAACGGGTATTACCAATATCAAATTATTTAAATTCTGGACCATAGAAAAAACTGCAAAAGATTCTGCAAGATTCGATTCTTATAAAATAGAAGTAAAATAATAATCTTAATTAAAATAATGATTCTGAATTATGAATAATTTTTTTTTACGGAAATTTTACTACGGCGATATACCTGAAGACAATGCAGCAGGTAATGAATTAAAAGACTCCAAAGTTCCCCCTTCAGGGGGCGGAGGGGGTTACTGGCCGCTCTGGGAAGTCTTTGTTCGCAGCAAACAGGGGCTCGATCACAAACATGTTGGCAGCCTGCATGCAACAGATGCAACAATGGCCATTGAAAATGCAAGAGACGTTTATACAAGAAGACAGGAAGGCGTAAGCATTTGGGTTGTTGAAAGTAAATTCATCACCGCATCTAATCCTGATGAAGCAGGTGAACTTTACGAGCCTGCGGTTGACAAGGTTTACCGCCACCCTACTTTTTACGATCTACCTGATGAAGTGGGGCACATGTAGCTTTAATTGATAATTTTTTAATGAATAATGGATAATTCTTTAGTCAGCTACACACTGCATCTTGCAGACAGCAATTTGATTCTTGCACAGCGTAATGCAGAATGGTGCGCCCATGGGCCCATACTTGAACAGGATATTGCCATCACTAATATTTCTTTAGACCTGATTGGTCAGTCGAGAAATTTTTATCAATATGCCGCAACTTTAATTGGCAATGATACAACCGAAGATTCGCTTGCATATTTAAGAACAGAACGGGAATTTAAAAACTGCTTATTGGTTGAGCAACAAAATGGTGATTGGGGGCAAACCATTTTACGCCAGTTTTTTTTCAGCGCTTATCAATATTTACTCTACCAAAAATTGCAGCATAATAATGATAACCAAATTGCTGCCATTGCTGCCAAAGCATTAAAAGAAGTTACCTATCACCTGCGCTGGAGCAGTGAGTGGGTTGTACGGCTTGGTGATGGCACAGCAGAAAGCCATCAACGTATGCTAATAGCCATTGATGAATTGTGGAGATATACCGGCGAATTATTTATGGCCGCAGATTATGAAATGGAAGCCGGCATTGATGTGAGTTTATTAAAAGATGACTGGATGAAAAAAATAACCGCAGTTTTTGATGAAGCTACGTTACCGTTGCCCGAAAAAGTATTTATGCAAACAGGCGGAAAAACCGGCACTCACACCGAACACTTAGGGTTTATACTTACAGAGCTTCAATATTTACAAAGAACCTATCCCGGAGCAGAATGGTAATTAGCCTATGATCTCATTAAAAGAAATACTGCTTAGTTTATTTGCAATTTTAATTATTTTATTAGTTCCACATTCAGGAGTAATACCCCTGCCATTTGGCTACTGTATTCCCTTACTGATATTTGTATGGTTCTTTTTAAAACAATACAAAGAGAATTTTGCAGGCATTGGATTTAGTTTTAAGCGTTTTCAAATAAGATCGGTTTTAATCGGTGCGCTGGCGGGAGTATTGGTCTTTTCTTTTCTAAACTGGGTATTCTTTCCAGTACTACAAAAAATTATTGAACTGCCGCCTGCTGACCTAAGTGGTTTCGCAAAAATAAAAGGGAATACGGGTTTCTATATTTTTTTACTTGCAATGGGATGGATAGTTGGTGGTTTTTATGAAGAACTCATTTTTCATGGATTTATTTTTACAAGGATTGAAAAAATGATACCTGGCAAATATGCTGTTTTTCTGGGTTTCCTGCTTACCAATATTATCTTTGCTTTTTATCATGCGCAGTTAGGAATTGGAGGGGTAATGAATGCTTTTTTAGCCGGATCGGCTTATCATGCCCTGATGCTTTACTATAAAAGAAATATGTGGTATGCTGTTTTTTGTCATGCTGTTTTTGATACAATTGTTTTAACTTTTCTGTATGCCGGATATTAATGATAAACAAAAAATATTAGCCATATTGGGGGAAGTTACCGATCCGGAAGTACCTGTACTTACTATTACTGACCTGGGAATTGTAAGAGATGTAAAGATCAATGGCGATGAAGTTGAAGTGATCATCACCCCAACTTATACCGGTTGCCCCGCCATGGACATGATTGCCATGAATATAAAACTGGCATTAATTGAAAACGGGTATTCAAACATAAAGATAACTTCAGTTCTTGCGCCCGCCTGGACAACAGACTGGATGAGTGAAGATGGAAAAAGAAAATTAAAAGAATATGGTATTGCGCCGCCGCTTACACGGTCTGTCGTCCCGTCTGACCGTGCAATACAGTGCCCCCAATGCAATTCCCCAAACACAAAACTCATCAGCGAATTTGGCAGCACGGCCTGCAAAGCCTTATATCAATGTAAAGATTGCAAAGAGCCTTTTGATTATTTTAAGTGCCATTAAAAATATTACTCCCTGATACTGAATTTATATTTTCCTTTAATTTCTCCGGCACCTTTTTTATCCCAAACACGAAATTGTACCACAAAATTTTCTGCACCCGGAACTGCATTTTTTATAAGAGCAGAAATGGTTATAAGCTTAGCGTCATCGGCATCAAGGCCAGTGGTTTCATAATCTTTAAAAATATCAGCAGCATCAAGAATTACATGACCACCCGATGTTAAAATTCTTTCCGCAACACCAATAAATGATTTGCCGTTTTCTTTTGTCCAGCCTGTATCAGTTTTAATAACTATATAAATTTTTTCACCCACCCTGGTAATATTTTCTGTCAATAAATTTTCCCCTGCATCCATCAGGTATGCTTCTTTTAACTTAACGCCTGTTGCCTCCAGTTCTATATCGTTTTTTATTATGGAACCGGTAAGTGTTGTATTGTCTGCAGAAGAAACTGTTTTTGTTTTTACCCCGGATTTACTTTCTCCAACTGAGCAATTAAATTTACAACTGGCAAGTAATGTGCCCAGCATAATAGCATAGCATAATTTTATAGGGGTCATAAGCTTATTTTATATTGTTATAATTTTTTAGTTCCGGGATAATTTTGAAATAATTGTTTAACTTTTATCAAACTTGCAAACATCACCCCAACAAAATAGAAAAGATTTTCGGCATATTTACCATGCTATTGCTTAAATTTATTTATGGAACATAAAGGTATAAGCTCAGAATGCTGCCCGTTGTTACTGCCCTTGTTTATCATGATCAATTAAAATTAAAAGATGTCTTCTATCTTATTCGAAATTAAAAATTCGGTTGCATACATTACTTTAAACCGCCCGGAAAAATTCAATTCCTTTAACCGGGAGATGGCATTGTTGATGCAGGCAAAACTGGATGAAGCGGCTTCCCTGCATGAAGTAAGAGCTGTGTATATTACCGGCGCTGGTAAGGCTTTTTGTGCGGGGCAAGATATAAGTGAGCTTGTTGGTGAAAATAAAATTGAGATCTCTCAAATTTTATCAGAACATTATAACCCCATTGTAAAGAGGATAAGGAATATGCCAAAACCTGTTGTAGCAGCAGTTAATGGTGTTGCTGCAGGTGCCGGTGCTAATATTGCTTTGTGTTGCGATGTGGTGGTTGCATCAGCATCCGCATCTTTCATCCAGGCTTTCAGCAAAATTGGTTTGATACCCGACAGTGGTGGCACCTTTACTTTGCCCCGTTTAATTGGCTGGCAAAAAGCAAGTGCATTAATGATGACGGGAGATAAGGTTATTGCAGCAGATGCCGAAAAAATGGGTATGATCTATAAAGTTTTTGCTGATGACAGCTTTGAAGAAGAAAGTAAAAAAATTGCACAAATACTTTCACAAATGCCTACCAAAGGGCTGGCCTTTACAAAACATGTATTAAGTCAGTCGTATGTAAACTCCTGGGAAGAGCAATTAACCATTGAAGATGAATACCAGCAAAAAGCTGCAAACACGGCTGATTATGCTGAAGGAATAAATTCATTCCTGGAAA
>JANNYY010000501.1:0-20072 GCA_031410355.1 Chitinophagaceae bacterium
AATAGCAGTGTTCTCGTCTTCAACCGAAGGTTTATCAAGGTATTTTAAATTGGCTTTGCTGAACCGTAAAGATTGCAAATGAATATTGATGACCCGGATCGTATCGGCTCCTTTTACTATATCCACGTACTGAAAAATAGAATTATAATCATGGGGATAAAAGCTAATTGTTTGTTTATTGATAATGGGGTATTTTGAAAAAATGATGATGCCGAAATGAGCATATCCCCAAAAATCTTCCTTGATGTTGTAAGAATAAAAATAATCGGGAAATTTAAGTCTTTCCTGAAATTCGTTGATATGCCCATGTTCTTTTACAGTGCTGTCTTCGGCCACCATTTCCTGGAAACAGGCAATGTCGGGCTGGTATTGGTTGACAATATCAAACATCCTGCTTTTTACATCGGGATGCTGTTTATCTTCCATCACATTAAACTGAGCCACGTTCCAGCTCATAACGCGTAAAGCAGCATCTTTTTTTTCTTTATTAAATGTACTTGATAATCTTAACGGAACAATATTACTGATGGGTTTATAAGCCAGTAACAGGGCAACCACCGAAATTAAGGCTCTGACCGGCTTTATAAAAAACCAGAAAAAAATAAATGCCAGCAGTATCAACAGAAAATAAAAAGCAGTGAGCGTTAGAAATCCTACGGGCCAAAAATAGGTTGGGTTAAGTAAATAACCATAACAGCCCAACAAAAAAAGTATAGCAGCAAGTACATTTGCAACAATAAAAAATCTTTTTGTAAACCGGCGAAAAACATTTTTGGGCATGGCATAAAGATAATGCTAACTCCTATAAAAGCTGCGAAAGAAATGACGAACGTTCTTTAAGGTTGCCAACCTTAAACCAAATCAATACTAACTTATAAAACTCAAATAAAGGTTGGCACGTTTCAGGCTACATCAATTTTCGCTGGCTCTTTTTAAAATATCTTTTTCTTCTTTAGTAAGATATTTATACCCTTTTTGGTTGATCTTGTCTAATATTTCATCAACCCTTTGTTCGGTTACATTTGAGGTTTTGCTATAAGGGCTTCTGTTACCCGCATTATAAAAAATCTTTTCTTTTACTGAATTGCGCTCTTTGTTTTTATTGGGGTTAAACAGGTTGATAAACCTGGTATACAAATTGTTCATCCAGGTACTGCCGTCCATTCCTTTCTTTAATAACATCACGAATAAAAAACCCGCAACTGCGCCGCCAATATGAGCAATGGGTTGTGCTGCAGGCTGGGCAGCTACACCGGCAAGATCAATAGCAATATAGACAATGGTGAGTATCCAGATAGGAATGCCTCCCCTGATGTTACGGAAAAAACGATAGTTGGGTGCAATCATAGTAGCTGCAACAGCAACGGCCATTACGCCTGCATTGGCGCCTAATAAATTTGCAGAATCAATAATAGCCCTGTTGGCTGGAATTAAATTAGATGCTGCGATAAAAAATACTGCACCAACAAAACCTCCATACAAATAAACCGGTATTAGCTTTTTGTTGCCTGTTAAATTTTGCAGTATGCCGCCAAAAGCCCATAACCAAAGCATATTACTTATTGCCCTGAACACGTCAACATCGCTGAACATAAAAGTTAAAACAGTCCATGGCCTGCTGCCAAGTTTAGCAACATCAGCAGGTAAATAAAACCAGTTAACTACCTGCGAATAAAAAACAGCATCAGAATTATCGTTAACGGAAACAGCTACTTTAATGGTAGCCAATACTAAAAAGAAAACAACATTAAATACAAACAGCCACATCAGTGCATTATCGGGCTGCCCCAATGTAAAGCGTTGCTTTTTTAATTTATAATCTATAAACCGGTCAGATTCGCCCATGATAACTTTTAAGGTAAAATTACAAACAGTTAAATCATCAAATTGTTAGTATTAATAGAAAGTTTTTTTATTGGTTCTGTTCCAGTATATAACAAGGATGAAGCCCATTGCCAGACCACCTAAATGTGCAATATGTGCAATATTGTCGCCGGCAGAGGATACCCCGCCAAAAATATCGTAGGCAGCCAAAAGGGCAATTGCATATTTTGCTTTTATGGGAATGGGTATTGGAAAAATGATCAATTCGGTATTGGGAAAAAGATAGGCAAAAGCCGCAAGTAACCCCATAATAGCACCCGATGCACCAACAGCCGGTGCGTTTTGCAACATCAAATGTGCAACCCCGGCGGCCAGGCCACAGGCAAAGTAAAAAATTAAAAACCGTTTTGGGCCCCAAATCCTTTCCAGCATGGTACCAAACATCCACAATACAAACATGTTAAATAACAAATGAAAGAAGCCACCATGCGCAAACATGTGTGTTACGAGCTGGTATGGTTTAAAATAAGATGTTTGGTATGGAAAGAGTGCAATTTCCCGGGTTATCTTTTGATCCAATATATTATCTGTAGGCGGCCCGTCAAACATGAACTGGATTAAATAAACCAACGCATTAATGATGATCAAATTCAACACTACCGGCGTTGTTTGCTGAAACCTGTTTCCGTAATTATTAAAAGCCATTGTACAAATTTAGATGTTTAATCTTATTTTAATTTTAGTAACACCACACATTCGATATGGTGTGTGTGCGGAAACATATCTACCGGCTGTATTTTTTCAACCGTATATTTTTCGCTCAGCAAACCAAGGTCCCTGGCCTGTGTGGCTGTGTTGCAACTTACATATACAATGCTGGGTGCGGCTATTTCCAGCAGTTTGTTCACTAACTTTTCATGCATGCCTGCCCTTGGCGGATCGGTAATAATTACATCGGGCTTACCATGCGCCGCAAAAAACTCATCGTTACAAATTTTAATTACATCGCCGCTGAAAAATTCAGCATGATTGATATTGTTTAATGCAGCATTTTCTTTGGCATCGGCAATAGCATCCTCAATCACATCAACCCCAATTATTTTTTTAGCCAGCTTGCTTACAAAAATGCCAATGCTGCCGGTGCCGCAATACAGGTCATATACAATTTCGTTTCCGGTAAGTCCGGCAAAATCTCTTGTAACTGTATATAATTTTTCTGCCTGTTTAGTATTGGTTTGAAAAAATGATTTTGGTGAGATTTTAAATTCAAAATCTTCTAATATCTCCATTACAAAACCTTTACCAAAATAAACCTGCGGGGTGAGGTCGTAAATACTGTCGTTCCATTTTGGATTAATGGTATAGAGTAAGGTTGTTATTTCTGGCACTTGTTTTAAAAGATGATCGAATAGTTTTTTCCTGTCAGTTTCTTCATCATAATTTAAACAGATGTTCACCATGATCTCCCCGGTAGTACACAGCCGTATAATAATGTTACGCAGCCAGCCTGTATGCTCACGTATATCGTAAAAAGAAAAATTGTTTTCCTGTGCAAAAGAGCGGATGGTATTCCTGATGCTGTTGTTTACATCATCCATTAAATAACATTCGTCAATATCAATTACTTTATCAAAAATGCGAGGAACGTGAAAGCCAAGAGCGCCCAAACCCCCGAAACCCCCTCCGCCCCCTAAAGGGGGAACCTTGGAGTCTGCTGAAATCAGGAAGTCTTCTACAATAGCTGAGTCTGAAGCTCCCCCTTCAGGGGGCGGGGGGGGTAATGGGTTCGGGTAATACTCCTTATTACTAAATGTAAACTCCAGTTTATTCCTGTAATGCACCGTATCATCAGCTCCAATTATTGGGAAAATTTCCCGCAGGTCAATCTTTCCAATTCTTCGCAGGTTTTGTTCTGCTTCCTGCTGTTTATATTGCAGTTGTTTTTGGTAGGGCAGCATCTGCCATTTGCATCCGCCACAAACGCCAAAATGTTTACAAAACGGGGTAACTCTTTCTTTCGACTCTTCTTTAATTTTTAAAACCCGGCCTTCGGCCCAGTCCTTTTTATTTTTGGTAAGTAACACATCCGCCACATCGCCGGGTACTGCTCCCGAAATAAAAATGACCTTCCCATCAAGCCTGGCCAGTGCCTTTCCTTCGGCAGCATAATCCGTAATTAACAGGCCTTCCAGTATTATTCTCTTATTTTTTTTCCTCACGGCAGCAAAAATACCGCATTAATACTTAACTCCCGGAGGCTTTGAAACACTCCAGGAGTTTGTAAAAGCTGTTTATAATATTGTTTTGTTAACGTTTTGTAATTGTTAAACGGCTACAAAGCTCATAAGTGCAGATAAACCATCTATTTTAAATACATTTGCTATCCTTAAATAAAGATGAAAAAATACTTAGTTTTCTTTTTTGCTGCCTTAACCACCGGTTCGGCATTTGCCCAGGGATACCAGGTAACCTTTAAAGCCCCTGGCTATAAAAGCGGCATTACATACCTTACTTACTACATGGGTAGTAATTTTAATATTGCAGACTCTGCTGCTGTTGGTAATAACGGCGTTGCTGTTTTTAAAGGTGCCGGTAATTTACCTCCCGGCATTTACGCTGTTTTTTTTCCGGGTAAACTGTTAAGAACCGAATTTTTAATTGGCAGCGAACAAATTATTTCTGTTACTGCAGATACATCGGACCTGGTAAATAAAACTATAGTAACCGGTTCAAAAGAAAATATTTTATACGACCAGTATCAAAAAGTTGCAGCTGGCAAGGGAAGGCTGATACAGCAGGAAGTTAAAGCCCTGAGGGCATCTGTTAGCAGGGAAGATTCTTTACTGCATGAAAAAAAATTTACTGCCTATAATAAAGAACTGAACGATTACCGGGAAGGAATTATTAAAAACCAACCCAATTCCATGATGGCTGCTTTGTTAAATGCCATGAAGGAGCCTGCTTACCCGGCTAAAGTGCCTGTTACAAAACAGGATTCAATAAATAATTATAACGAATACAAAAAACATTTTTGGGATGGTATTAGTTTTATGGATGACCGTATTATCCGTACGCCTTTCTTCCTGAAAAAATTAGAACGTTATTACCGGGAAGTAATTTCTCCCGATCCGGATACCATCATAAAAGATGTTGATTATAAATTATTGCTGGCAAGATCGGCACCGGAGATGTATAAGTTTTTGCTGAACTGGGTTACTGATGAATTTATTAACCCAAAATACATGGGGCAAGATGCTGTGTTTGTTCATCTTTTTGAAAAATACCATAGTAAAGGTTTAAGCACCTGGCTTAACGAAAAACAAATGGAGGCCATAAGCCGCAGGGCTTATATGCTTATGGCAAATTTAATTGGCGAAAAAGCTGCAGAGCTGGAGATGCTGAATACAGAAGACAAGCCTACGGCTTTATACAGCCTGACTGCTGATTATACCATTATCTGTTTTTGGGATCCCAATTGCGGGCATTGTAAAGAGGAAGTACCAAGATTAGATTCAATATACCGTGCAAACTGGAAGAAACATAATGTGAAAATTTTTGCTGTTTTAACACCCGATAATAAAGAAAATGTAAAACCAGAATGGATCACATTTATACAAGATCATAACCTGGGCGAATGGACACATGCGTACAAAACCAAAGAGATGGAAGATGCAGATTTTGCTGCTCAAAAACCCAGCTTTCGCCAATTATACGATATTACTTTAACCCCTACCATATATCTGCTGGATAAAGACAAACGGATTATTGGTAAAAAACTTACACTCCTGCAATTAAACGATTTGCTGGAAGTAAAATGGAGTGCAGCTCCCCAGAATTAAAACGACCAACTGATGAAAAAATTTTTATTGCTGTTTGCATTTGCTGGTTTTACCACCGGTGTTTTTTCGCAAACCTTATTTACTTATGGTAATATGGCTGTTGATAAAAATGAGTTTATCAGGGCATATAATAAAAATAAAACGCCGGTTACCGATAAAGCAAAAGCCCTGCGGGAATATCTTGAGCTTTATATAAAATTTAAACTAAAAGTAAAAGCTGCTATGGATTTGCGGCTTGATACTTTGCCGCAGTTACAATACGATGCCCAGAGTTTTAGAAGCCAGATTGAAGACAGTTATTTAAACAATGAAAAAGCCGTTACTGATATATTGAATGAGGCTTTTGAACGCAGCCAGAAAGACCTGCACGTGTTACATTTTTTTGTTCCTGTTGACATTACAGCAGCCCCCGCAGACACACTAAAAGCTTACAAATCCATATCAGCATTATATACAGCACTTGAAGCAGGAAAAACAGATTATGACAATTTAACTGCAAATCAACCGGTTAAAACTAACCATTCCGATCTTGGTTTTATAACCGCATTTACTTTGCCTTATGAATATGAAAATGTTATTTATAATTTAAAGATGGGCCAGGCAAGCAAACCTTACCGCACAAAAAACGGCTGGCATATTTTTAAATTAATTGGCGAAAGAAAAGCTGTGGGCAAATGGAAAGTGGCACAAATTTTATTTTCTATTCCACCCACTGCAACAGAAGATGATAAAAAAGTTTTTGAAAAAAAAGCCGATTCTGTTTATAAATTACTTTTAAAAGGTGAGAATTTTGGCAAGATGGCAAGATGGTTTAGTGACGATAAAGTTACCTTTGGCAATAACGGCGAAATGGCCGAATTTGGTTCGGGCAAATATGAGGCCTCTTTTGAAAATGAAGTATATAAACTGGCTAAGGATGACGAAATAAGCAGGCCTTTTCTAACTGCTTACGGATACCATATTGTAAAACGTTTATCACAAAGCCCTGTTTCAGCAAACAAAGCCGACCAGGCCTACCAATTTGAATTAAAACAAAAAATACAGCAGGACGCACGAATAAACAAAGCAAAGGATTTATTTGTAAACGAAGTTTTAAAACAGGTTGCCTTTAAAAAAACAGGTGCGGTTTCAGATGCTGATCTGTACCGCTATGCCGACAGTGTAATTGCCAAACCAAATTCTGAAACAGGCAATGCTGCAATGTATCCAATAGCCAATAAAACAATCTACAGCTTTGCCAAAACAAAACTTACCGGTAAAGACTGGCTTGATTTTGTTAGAAGTTATAAAGGCAGCGGAGAACTTTACCAGGGCGAAAGCAATGCAGCTTTGGCTGATAAATTTATTTCTTCTGCAGTAATGGATTATTACAAAAAGCACCTGGAAGATTATAATACAGATTTCCGGTACCAGATGGAAGAGTTTAAAGATGGTAATGTTTTATTTGAAATTATGGAAAGAAATATCTGGGGAAAAGCAGCAAATGATACGGAGGGATTACAAAAATATTATAATGAAAATAAAACTAAATACCTGTGGGCAGCCAGTGCAGATATTATTTTATTTAACAGTGCCAATAAAGCGCTAGCCAATGAAGCAAGGATTGCTCTCTTAAATGGCAAGGACTGGAAAAAAATTGTAGAAGAAGGCAATAATAATATCCAGGCAGATTCGGGCAGGTTTGAGCTCACCCAAATACCGGTAACAATTGATTCAAAAATGGCAGCGGGCACTGTTTCAGAAACTGTAGTTAACCCGGTTGACAGCAATATAAGTTTTATAAAACTTATACATCATTACGATGCTAACCTGCAGCGTAGTTTTGAGGAAGCCAGGGGATTAGTTATTAACGATTATCAAAACATATTGGAAGAAAAGTGGATCAATGATCTTAAAAAGAAATATCCTGTTAAAATAAATGATGCAGTTTTTGAGTCTCTCTTAAAATAATGACATAATTATTACAATTGATAAGCCTGCCTTCATACACTGTTGGCAGGCTTTTTGCGTAACTGGATTTTTATAGAACACGGTATAAAATATTATTAATTATCATTAATCCGGATTGACTAACAAAAAAACAGACAAGATGAAAAAATTATTTTTAGGATTGGTTTTAACAACCACAGTAGCAGTAAGTACACAGGCGCAGGTTTATGTGCAGGGCGGATTAAACCTTGCCAACATCACCAATACAAATGATGGGCAAACAGAAAAAAATAATATCCTCCCCTCGTTTAATGTGGGTATATTAGGAAGGCTGGACCTGGCACCCATGTTTGCTTTGGAATCAGGTGCCTTGTTAACAGGCCACGGTTCAAAAGCTGAAACATATTTTACTAATGGCAATTACACAAAAAGTAAATTCAACCCCCTGTATGTTGAAGTGCCTTTGAATGCTGTAGTAAAAATTCCTTTGGCAAAAGAATCATCATTATTTTTTAATGCGGGCCCTTATGCAGCAATCGGTATAGCAGGTAAATCAAAACGTGAATCAAAAATTGGCCCTTTATTTTCAACTTCCGAAAGCACCATACAGTTCAGTAACGACAACCCCTTTACTTCTGAGGAAGAAGATGCTGGTTATAATAAATTAAAGCGTTTTGACTTTGGTTTAAATTTTGGTGTGGGCTTTCAGTTTAACCATGTAATATTAAAAGCAAATTACGGCATGGGCCTTGCAAAAATAAATTCAACCGAAAGTAATAATACGGCTAATGATAAAAATAAATATCGTACGCTAAGTTTTTCGGTAGGCATCCCGCTTGGAAAATAAATAACCCCATTGAAAATAAAAGCCCTCCACAATCCGGAGGGTTTTCTTTTTACACAATTTGTTTTACTGCATTAACTACAATATGCGGCCGGCCCAAAGTATAATAATGTAATACAGGCACTCCAAACTTCTTTAACTCCTGCGACTGGTGCAGCAACCACTCGGTACCCACCTGCTCTACCTCTTCATCCGATTTACATTTATCTATCTCTTTAGTTAAAGCTGCAGGCAGATCAATATGAAAAATTTTAGGTAAAACGGTTAATTGCTTTTTTGTATAGATGGGTTTTAATCCCGGAATAATAGGAACAGTAATACCTGCTTCCCTGCAGGCTTTTTCAAAAGCAAAAAACTTTTCATTATCAAAAAACATCTGGGTTACAATATAATCAGCACCCATATCAACCTTTAGTTTTAAATAATGCAGGTCGCTTTCCATGTTAGGCGCTTCAAAATGTTTTTCGGGATAGCCTGCTACGCCAATGCAGAATTTTGTCTGGCTGGTATTTTTAAGATCCTCTTCCAGGTAAATGCCCGCATTAAGATCGGTAACCTGTTTAAGCAGGTCACATGCATATTGATGACCGCCGGGTTCAGGTAAAAAGGCAGTTTCATTTTTTGCCGCATCGCCACGTAACACCAGCACATTATCTATACCCAGGTAATTAAGGTTTATTAAAGCATCTTCGGTTTCGTTAATACCAAAACCACCGCAAATTAAATGCGGTACGGTATCCACACTGTATTTATTCATAATGGCAGCACAAATACTTTCGGTACCGGGCCGTTTACGCACAACTACTTTTTGAAAATTACCATCCGGTGTTTTTTTAAACACATGTTCGCTGCGGTGATAAGTTACATTTATGTAAGCAGGATCAAACTCCATCAGCGGATCGAGGTGCTGGTATAAGGACTGGATCCCCTTTCCTTTAAGAGGAGGTAAAATTTCAAAAGAAATAAGTGTATCTTTTGCTGCGTTGATGTGTTCTATTACTTTCATTGTTTTAAAATATCTGCAAACATAGTAAGTAAACAGTAAACACAAACTGCTGTTAAATTAAAAATTGAAAAAGAGCTTTTAAAGGTTTCCACTATTTTTGTACTAAACCCCTCATTTTGAATTTAACCATACAAACCAGAGACCTTGTAAAAGTATACGGCAGCCGAACAGTTGTAAACAAAGTTTCGTTTAATGTAAAGCAGGGCGAAATTGTTGGTTTGCTTGGGCCTAATGGTGCAGGCAAAACCACCTCTTTTTACCAGGTGGTAGGTTTGGTAAAGCCTGATGAAGGCGAGGTTTATTTAAACGATATTAATATTACCAAACTCCCCATGTATAAAAGGGCAAAAATGGGTATTGGTTATCTGCCACAGGAAGCCAGTGTATTTCGCAAGCTGAGTGTTGAAGATAATATTCTGGCAGTGCTTGAAATGACAAAGCTTAGCAAACAACAACAAAAAGATAAACTGGAAATACTGCTTGATGAATTTAATCTGCAGCGGGTGCGCAAAAACAATGGCGATACCTTAAGTGGTGGAGAAAGAAGAAGAACTGAAATTGCACGTGCGCTGGCTGTTGACCCTAAATTTATTTTGCTTGATGAACCCTTTGCAGGCGTTGACCCCATTGCTGTTGAAGACATACAAGCCATTGTTGCCAAATTAAAATTCAGGAATATAGGCATACTGATAACCGATCATAATGTAAATGAAACCCTCTCTATTTGCGACCGTGCCTATTTGCTTATTGATGGAAAAATATTTACACACGGCACAGCCGAAGAACTGGCAAATGATGAACAGGTGCGCCGTTTATATCTGGGTAAAAATTTTGAATTAAAGCGCAAGGATTATTTGCATGATGAAGCTGCCCGATAATTATTTATCTTGGTGGTTAAATGAAGCTTCTATCATCTGCCATATCTAAACTTGCCCGCATGCGTTTGTGGCGCATCGAAAACTGGAGCCGCCATCCTCATGCAGCCCAGCGTGAGGTTTTGCAGGAACTGGTTACCGCTGCACAATACACCGAGTTTGGCAGAAAATATAATTTTTCAAAATTATTTACTTTAAAAGCCTTTAAAAAAAATGTTCCCATACACGAGTATGACGATATAAAACCATACATACTGAGGATGATGGAAGGAGAAGAAAATATTTTATGGAACACCCCCGTTAACTGGTTTGCAAAATCATCGGGCACCACATCCGATAAAAGTAAATTTATTCCCATCAGCGAAGAAAGTTTAAAAGAAAACCATTTCCAGGCAAGTAAAGACCTGCTCAGCAATTATTATAAAAATTTTCCTTCCAGTAACCTGTTAACCGGTAAGGGACTGGTAGTTGGCGGTTCGCACCAGATCAGCAAGGTTAATGAAGATATTCAGTACGGTGATTTGAGCGCTGTGCTCATGCAAAATTCACCCTTTTGGGGCCAATGGATACGTACACCGGAACTAAGCGTTGCATTGCTGGATGAATGGGAAAACAAAATAGAAAAATTAGCAAAGGTAACAGCCGAAGAAAATGTTACTTCGCTGGCAGGCGTACCCACCTGGACCTTGTTATTACTAAAACGCATCCTTGAAATTAAAGGTAAATCAACCATAAAAGAAGTGTGGCCCAATTTAGAACTTTACATTAATGGCGGTGTTTCTTTTGTGCCTTACAAAGAACAGTTTGACAAGATATTTGGCGCTAAAATAAATTACCTGGAAATATACAATGCCAGTGAGGGTTTTATAGCAGCGCAGGTAAGCCCCGATGATGATGGCATGTTGTTGTTTACCGGACATGGTATATTTTACGAGTTTATGCCGGTGGAAGAATATGGAAATAAAAATCCTGTAACGGTTGGATTAAAAGATGTGATTGCCGGAAAGAACTACGCCCTGGTAATGAGTACTACCGGTGGTTTGTGGCGATACCTGATTGGGGATACCGTTCAGTTTACACATCTCAATCCATACCTCATAAAAATAACCGGCAGGCTAAAACATTATATGAATGCTTTTGGCGAAGAAGTGATTGTTGATAACAGCGACAAAGCCATTGCCTGGGCAGCCGAAAAAACAAATGCTGTAGTTAATGATTATACTGCAGCTCCCGTTTACTTCAGCGAAAACAGCAATGGCGCACATGAATGGTTGATTGAATTTGAAAAAGAACCTGATGATTTTAATAAATTTATTTTTGAACTGGATGATTGTTTAAAAAATATAAACAGCGATTACGAAGCCAAGCGCCATAAAAATATTGCTTTGCGGCTGCCAATAGTTCATAAATTACCCGTTGGTACATTTACAGAATGGTTAAGGAGTAAAGGGAAGCTGGGTGGCCAGCACAAAGTACCGAGGTTGAGTAACGAAAGAACAATGCTGGAAGAAATATTAAAACTTACTTTATAAAATGGGAGAAACGATAATATGCAAAAATTGCGGCAACTCGTTCATCCGTAAGTTTTGTAATAACTGCGGCGAAAAGGTTTATACTGATAAAGACAGGTCTGTTGCTCATTTATTATCTGAAGGTTTTCATTTTATAACACACTTTGAAGGCACGTTTTTTAATACTATCAAGGTTATTTTTACAAAGCCCGGTAAATTTTCACTTGACTATTGCAATGGTATCCGAAAAAAATACTTTAAGCCAATGGCTTTTTTCCTGTTGCTGGTAATTCTTTACCTGCTGTTTCCGCTTTTTGAAGGGCTTAACATAACGCCTTACTATCATGTAAGGCATCCGCAGTATGGCAATTACGCCATGCATAAAGTCCTTGAAGTAATACAGGCAAAACATTTAACAGATGCTGAATTTATTGAAGCTTTCCAACATACATCAGAAAAAGTATCAAAATTTTTGCTGTTCCTTATTATTCCGGCAATGGCTTTGTTTTCCTGGATGGTAAGCTTTAAAAAACGAAAATATTTTTACGACAATTTTGTTTTTAGTATTGAGGCCAGTTCATTCTTTATCCTATGGGGATTTTTGATACTTCCATTATTGCTTCTGATTTTAAGAAAAATATTTCCTGTTGTTGGTGAAATGAATGACCTGCTAAGGCTTGGTATCATTTTTAGTTTATTTCTTATTTATTTGATTATTGCAGCAAAAAGATTCTTTCAATTTACATGGTGGTACAGTATTTTGTATGCTCTTTTGTTCTCCTTTATATTGGCCATGTTTATCCAATTCGTCTATAAATTCATTTTATTTTTTATTACGATACACCTGATTTGAAAAACATAATTTATCCGGTATCTTTAAATGCTTATGATTTATTTACTTTTGTTAACACATTTTTAATTGAAGGCGAAAAATAAAAAATCTTATTTATGAAATTACTGGAAGGAAAGGCCGCCATTGTAACCGGTGCTGCCCGGGGCATTGGAGAAGCCATTGCCATTAAATTTGCTGAACAGGGATGCAATGTGGCTTTTACGTACATAAGCGACAACAGCGCAGAAAAAGCAAAAGCACTTGAGGAAAAGTTAGGCGCTATGGGTATTAAGGCAAAGGCTTATCAAAGTAATGCCGGTGATTTTGCAGCCTGTGAAATTTTTGTAAATGATGTGCTGAAGGAATTTGGAACCGTAGATATTTGTGTAAACAATGCCGGCATTTCAAAAGATAATTTATTGCTGCGTATGACAGCTGAGCAATGGGATGATGTGATGCAGGTAAACCTGAAAAGTGTTTTCAACATGACCAAGCAGGTAATAAGGCCTATGATGAAGGCAAGGAGCGGCAGCATCATTAATATGAGCAGTGTTATTGGCGAAATGGGCAATGCCGGCCAGAGCAGTTATGCCGCCAGCAAAGCCGGCATTATAGGTTTTACCAAAAGCATAGCCAAAGAACTGGGCAGCCGCAACATCCGCTGCAATGCCGTAGCGCCGGGCTTTGTAGAAACCGATATGACGAGTTATTTAAAAGAAGGCGAGGGTGCCGAAAAATATAAAGCAGATATTCCATTGGGCAGGTTTGCTACAACTGAAGATATTGCCAATGTGTGTTTGTTTTTAGCCTGCGATATGGGTAGTTATCTTACAGGACAGGTGATAAGTGCATGTGGTGGTTTAAATATTTAAAAAAGAATTTTACAATCTTCTGACAAATTTTATTTCAACTTATGAGCTGCGGGCTATTTCTTTGCATCAGCAAATGAAAATTTTTTTTACTATATTCCTGTTGTTGATAACCGCACTCTATATTTTACCGGTTAAAGAATTTATTAAAGACACTCCCGGTATATCTGTTACAGACTTTGCAGATGAGAAAGAAGAGAGCAGCAAGAAAGAAAAATTTAAAGAGTTTATTTCGGTTTCAGCTTTTGCTGTTTTATTTCCCGTTAAATCCTGTTGCAGGTATCAGCATCGTGTACTCAATCTTCCGGCACTATTACATACAATTGAAACTCCACCGCCTGATAATAATGGATAATTGATTTCCATTGTTACAAAATTTAATTCATCAAATTCCCTGTACTTTTTAATTTCTGTACGCTTTAAAAGTTTACAGGTAATAATCAATATACATACGGGCATATTCAAATCGTTATGAACAAAAATTTATTCGCCAATTGGCGACAGGATCTTCCTGCAAGTATCGTTGTATTCTTTGTGGCTGTTCCTTTGTGCCTGGGTATTGCATTGGCTTCAGGAGCTCCATTGTTTTCCGGCATTATTGCAGGCATTATTGGAGGAATCATTGTGGGCCTGGCCAGCGGTTCTCCATTGGGTGTTAGTGGCCCTGCAGCCGGCCTTGCTGTAATTGTATTAACGTCAATAGCTACGCTTGGCTCCTGGCCCGCTTTTTTACTTTCAGTTGTTTTAGCCGGCGTAATTCAACTTGCGCTTGGTTTTGCAAGGGCGGGCTTTATCGCTTATTTTTTTCCATCTGCAGTAATTAAAGGAATGCTTACCGGTATTGGGTTGCTCATAATTTTAAAGCAAATACCACACGCATTAGGTTGGGATAAAGATACAGAAGGCGATGATGCTTTTTTACAGGCGGACGGACAAAATACTTTTTCCGAAATTACAAAGGCCTTCGATTTTATTACCCCCGGCGCATTATTGATTGCAGCCATTTCCTTAGCTGTTCTGATACTGTGGGATACTGTATTAACTAAAAAACATAAGATATTTCAATTGATACAGGGCCCAATAGTAGTAGTTGTTCTTGGTATTGCAATGAATTATTTTTTTAAATCCGGCACATTAAATTTCAGCCTGGCAGATGATCAGGTAGTGAGACTACCGGTGGCAAAAAATTTATCTGAATTCTTCAGTCAATTTACTTTTCCGGATTTTTCGGCAATAACAAATGTTGAAGTATGGAAAATTGCTATTGTATTAGCCATTGTTGCAAGCCTGGAAACATTGCTTTGTGTAGAAGCTACTGATAAAATGGATCCCGACAAAAGAGTTACTCCAACAAACAGGGAGTTAAAAGCACAGGGGCTGGGCAATATTATTTCGGGCATCATTGGTGGCTTACCCATTACACAGGTAATTGTGCGTAGCTCTGCCAATATAAATTTTGGTGGTAAAACAAAACTATCGGCCATTCTGCATGGTGTGTTCTTATTAATTTCTGCCATAACCATTGCAGGTTTACTTAACATGATACCACTGGCAAGCCTGGCAGCCATCTTATTAATGGTTGGCTACAAATTGGCCAAACCAACGCTGTTTATAAACATGTATAAACTTGGCTGGGAGCAATTTATACCCTTTGTGGCAACTGTGGTTGGTATATTGGCAACCGATCTTTTAAAAGGAATAACAATAGGTATTCTGTTTGGTATCTTTTATACACTGCGCCACAGTTACCGCAATTCTCATTACATGAAAGAAACCATAACAACCGAAGAAGGGCATGAAATACACCACTTGGTTTTAGCTGAAGAGGTTTCGTTCTTTAACAAGGCCAGTGTTATAAAAGAACTGGAAGAAATACCCCCAAATTCTAAAGTGATTATTGATTGTTCCAAATCAAAAGCAATTGCACATGATGTGCTTGAATTGATAAGAGATTATGAAGTGAATGCTAAAACAAAAAATATTTCTGTTGAAAAAATAAATTTTATTGAACCAGTTTATTTATAAAAAATTAAAAAAACAATGAAAACATTAACTAAAGAAATGCAGCATGCCATTACGCCTGCTATGGCCATGGATATTTTAAAAGAAGGAAATAAAAGATTTGTAAACAATCTTAAAATTAACCGAAATCTGCTACAGCAGGCAAACGAAACATCCGATGGGCAACATCCTTTCGCTGTAATACTGAGTTGTATCGATTCAAGAACATCTGCGGAATTGATTTTTGACCAGGGCCTGGGCGATATTTTCAGTGTTCGCATTGCCGGCAATATCATTAACGAAGATATTTTAGGCAGCATGGAGTTTGGCTGTAAAGTAGCCGGGGCAAAAATAATTGTGGTTCTTGGTCATACCAAATGCGGTGCGGTAAAAGGTGCCTGCGATCATGTAGAAATGGGTAACCTTACTGGCTTACTATCTAAAATACAACCTGCTGTAGATGATGAAAAAACAGAAACAGAAAACCGCAGTTCTGCCAACAGTGAGTTTGTAGAAAAAGTTTCTAACCTGAATGTAAAAAGAACGGTGCAGTCTATTATGGAACGTAGCCCCATTTTAAAAGAAATGATAGAAAAAGGCAGTTTGGGTATTGTTGGAGGCTCACACAACATTACTTCCGGCGAAGTAACTTTTTACCACGAAACTTTGGTTTTAAATACAAGACAGGTAAATGACTAAAAGAGGCCATTATAATCTCCTATGCACAAGCAATCAGGCGGGCTTTTCCGCTTGATTGCCTTTTAAATATATATTGCAATGTATTTTAGAAAAAATTTTAAAGAAGCAAGATCTTGTTTTACAGTTTTGTTATTGCTGATCCTTCCGGGTTTATCATTTTCGCAGGAACAGAGGCTGACAGACCACAACTCAATAGGTTGGCTGGTTTACACCGGTACATTTAAAATAAAACCAAAGCTGGCAATACACACAGAGTATCAGTGGCGCAGGGTAAATACTGTAAAAAACTGGCAGCAAAGTCTTTTTAGAGCCGGTATTAATTATGCCATACATAAGGATGTAAGTATAAATGCCGGATATGCTTTTGCCGAAACTTTTCCTTACGGTGATTATCCAAATGTAAATCCTTTTGCCGAGCATCGTATTTTTGAGCAAGTAGTTTTAAAACAGGCTTTTGATAAAATTGAATTGGCACACCGGTTTACCCTTGAGCAAAGATTCACAGGTAAGATAAAAATTGAAAATAATCAAAGAACCGTGGACTGGATTTTTATGAACAGGATACGCTACAGATTGAGAACAGAGGTTCCGCTTATAAAAAAAACATGGTGTCTCATTCTACAGGATGAACTGTTTATTGGGTGGGGTAAAAAAGTGGGTGCAAATATTTTTGATCAAAACCGGCTTGCAGTTTTGTTTGGGTACAAACTCAACAAAAATATAAAATTTGAAGCTGGCTATATCAACCAGGTATTACAACAGGCTAAAAAAGTTAACGATAAGCCTGTATTTCAATACAATAACGGCTTTATGCTTGCCTCGCATGTGTCTTTTAACTTTGTAAAATAAACATGCGCTGCCTGGTTTAATTTAATAGAACTATTTGGCCTTAAACTTATTTATAGCATTTTTTGTAAACTCACTCATCACCAATTTACCACTTATTGCCGCCCTTTCTTTTAATAATTCATCCCAAAGCTCAGTTCCTTTCCAAAATGTTTTTTTCATTGCTGCCATTGCCGCCGGATTTGAATGTGCCAAAGTATTGGCCAGCCGATAAACAGCTTCATCCATATTTTCAATGCTTTCATGCACCTCTGCAAACAAGCCTTTTCTTTTAGCCCAGTCGGTGCTGCGCCAGCTTGCAGCATCAATAGCCAAAGCGCTAAAAGCGCCTGTACCTATTTTTCTTTCCACTGCGGGGCCAACCACAAAGGGGCCAATACCAACAGCCAGTTCGCTTAATTTAATTTCGGCCTTATCGGTTGCAATAGCATAATCAACTGCACTTGCCAACCCCACGCCGCCACCCACACATTTTCCCTGTATGCGGCCAATAATAAACTTAGGGCATTTTCGCATGGCATTAATAACATTTGCAAAACCACTGAAAAATTTTAATCCTTCTTTTTCATTTTCAATAGCCACCAGTTCATCAAAACTGGCACCGCTGCAAAATGTTTTTTCGCCGGCACTTTTTAAAATAATTACACGTGTATCATCGTGCGTTCCTGCAAAATGAATTTCACGGGCAAGATCTTCCAATATTTTACCTGGTAATGAATTGCTTTGGGGGTGAAAGAATTCGATGGTATTGATTCCGTGCTCAATATGGTTTTTAACGTATGCTTCTATGCTCATAAAAAATTAGTTTCAGTTTATAAATGTATAAAACTTATTGTTCTCTTTTAGCCACCATAGTTAAAATAGTTGCTACACCAGTTACTTCATCCATTTCATCAATCATCTCCACCAGCCACTTTACAATGCCTTTATCAATATCATCGCCTCTTTTAAAATCTTCTGGTTTTTCAATAACACGCTTATCATTCAGTAATTTTTGTTTACAGGTAAAGCGGATATGGATTTCACTGCCCGGATAAACCGGCTTGGTAAACCGTAATTCATCAATACCATAATTCAGCAGCACCGGATTTTTTTCGTAGCTGTCAACAAATAACCCGGCTGCAATACTCATGATAAAATAACCATGTGCTACCTGCTGCTCAAACATAGTGCCTTCAAAATCGGTAGTTTTAATGTGTGCGTAAAAATGATCGCCGCTCAGGTCGGCAAATTTGTCTATTTCTTCAGATGTTATGGTTCTTTTTTCAGTAATTATCTGGTCACCAATTTCAAGCTCTTCAAAATATTTTGTGAATGGATGTTTGCCGGGATCTTTTCCCTTAGCATATTGCTGGTAAATATTGGTGATGGCTGTAATGGTTGTTGGTGAGCCCTGTATGGCTGTGCGTTGCAGGTAATGCTTTACGCCACGCAGTCCGCCCATCTCTTCGCCGCCACCGGCGCGACCCGGGCCGCCGTGTATCAACAATGGCAATGGAGAACCATGGCCTGTACTTTCTTTTGCACATTCATTATTCAATACCAAAATTCTGCCGTGATGTGTTGCTGCACCAATTACATATTGCTGTGCAATTTTGTGATCGGCAGTAACAATGGTTGAGCACAAGCTTCCTTTACCGAGTTTACTCAGGCTGATCGCATCGTCTGTATTTTTATACGGCATGATGGTACTAACCGGGCCAAATGCTTCCACTTCGTGAGATGGGTTTGTTGTGTAGCCCGGTACTGTTAGCCGGGGCGTTCCGTTTATTAATAAAACCGGGCTCATAAATGCGCCTTTGTTTGCATCAGCATCAATTACTTCTACACTGTCTAAACTGCCATAAATGATTTGTGAAGAAGCCAGTAATTTCTGGATTTGCTCTTTTACTTCGTTGCGTTGCGACTGGCCGGCAAGCGACCCCATTCTTACTGTTGCATTTAATGGGTTACCGATTGTAGTTTGCGAAAGTGCTTTGCTGATTTCTTTCCAAACATCTTCCATTTTATTTTCGGGTACAAAAATCCGGCGGATGCCGGTACAGCGCTGGCCGGCTTTTAAGGTCATTTCTTTTCTTACTTCTTTTATAAAAATATTCCACTCCGGTTTATCGGGTGTTACATCTTCGCCAAGCACTATGCAATTCAAAGAATCGGCTTCCATATTAAAAGGAACATTCTCTCTTAAAATATGTGGATTCGATTTCAGCATCAGCCCCGTTGATGCAGAGCCTGTAAAAGTTATCACATCCTGCGAGGTAAGATGATCAAGCATATCACCGGTACTTCCACATAGTAATTGTAATGCTCCTTCGGGTAAAATCTTACTGGCGATAATTTCTTTTACAACAGCTTCGGTTAAATAACTGGTAACGCTAGCGGGTTTTACAACGCAAGGCATGCCTGCCAACAAATTAACGGCAATTTTTTCCAACATGCCCCATACCGGAAAATTGAATGCATTGATGTGAACTGCAACACCTTCTTTGGGTACTAAAATATGTGTGCCCATGAAAGTATTGTTGGGACTAAGGTTGTGGCTATCTCCATCAACACAAAAAACTTCGTTGGGGAATTTGCGGCGCAGCGATGCGTTGGCAAAAAGATTTCCAATACCACCTTCAATGTCTACCCAGCTATCGGCTTTGGTTGCCCCGGTTTTGTAACTGATGGCATAAAATTTATCCAGGTGGTTTCTTAAATGAAGGGCCAACGCTTTCAGCATATTTCCCCGCTCATGAAAAGTCATTTTCCGCAACGCAGGATTGCCAACTGTTCTGCCGTATTCTAAGATCTGTTTAAAGTCAAAGCCTTTTGTGGTTGCTATTGCAATGGGTTCGCCATTTACAGCATTGTATAATTGTTGCCCTTCTCCGTCACCGGTTATCCAGTTTCCGGTTATATAGTTTTCGAGTTTGTTCATGTTAAAGCATTCGTTTGGTACAAATCTACAATCCAAATACGGAATAGATTTTATAAATTTGAAGTAGTAAAATT